>NZ_JARESU010000015.1:0-141136 GCF_046027075.1 Paraburkholderia sp. RL18-085-BIA-A
GCGGTCCAGTGGCCGGCCGTGCAGCTTCGTGTGCGCCAGGTCGGCCGCATCGAACTTCCAGTCCACGCCCGCCGGCTTGTCGGCGTGCCGCAGCGCCTCGCCCAGTACCCGTTCGGCCGCGCTGGCCAGGGTGATGGCCGAGGCGAAGCGATGGCGCTCCAGGAACGCGACGAGCGCCATCTCCAACTGCTCGCGCGCAAGGTCGATGCGGTTGCAGGTTTGCGAGGTCATGCCCAGGCTCCAGGACGGATGTTGAGGTTCCAGTCTATCGCCGCCGTGGCGCGTGCAAGAGAAATACTGCTGCGTCCGCTGCCACACCGTAAAGTTTCCGCGCCCCGGAGCCGATAAACAACCTCGTAGGGCGGCAAGGCGCCCTTGTTCGACGCGCCTTCGAAGCCATGCCCGCGGTGCGGGACTCTTCCGGCCGGAAGGTTGCACTGGCAAATAACGAGATAACTGAGAGAAAAATGGAGAATCCGGCTGCTCACCGCTCGTCCAGATTGCGAGCAGCCTCACCGTCATCGCGCCTCACCGCGGGGGATGTCTGGCACCTGTTGCTTGCGCTCATGGTCACGACGCTGACCTGACACGCCCTACGCAAGGCTAGCCACTTCATTCGGCGTGGGCAGAGTTAAGTAGCTTCTGAAAATATATGTAGTCGAGACAAAGCAACTACCAAAAGACAAGGAATGGAGATGAAATTTGCGAACGACAAAGACTTCATGGCGTCGCTGAGGGAACTGTTTGCTAAGAGTGGCAGGTTCGCGCGGGCCGCGCAACAGGTCTTAAAGGTCATTGAGCTCGCCGAACGAAAGACAAAAGTCGAAGAAGTTTTTCAAGGCCTCGTAACGACGAACCACGGCGAAAGTAGAGTCCAGCACTGCACCAAGTATGACCTGATGGGCGCCTGCCGATTAGTGACGGTGCAACATGACGGTATATGTCTATTTTTGTTTACAGGAAGTCACGACGATTGTGACGAATGGCTTGAACGCAATAAAGGCAAACGGTTTCATCTGAAATCGTCTCAGCAAGGCCGCGTCATCGAGTCGACCAGGGTTACCGAGGACATCTCGAATCCGAGTCGTCGGCTGACGACTACTTCCGACCTTGCTCCCGGGATGCTCTGGGAAAAGTTGCCGGCGCGCTATTTCCAAGTGCTGTGCGAGGGGTTGGAGCCAGACTACGTCGACCAGCTGAAGTCCCTGACCTCTATTGTTTCCGACGACGAACTCGTGGACCTGGCGCTGCTGGCCCCTGATGAACGCAGAGACGTGCTGTACGACACCTTCGACCTGCTTAAGGGCGGCCAGGTGCAGGAGGCCAAGGGGCGTGTCGACCAGTACAAGGGCACCGTACTCCCACTCTCAGATGCAGCAGCATCGGATATTATCGAGGCTGTTTCCGGTGACGAGGTTGTCTTGATGGGTGATGTTGACAAGGAGCTATTTGAGCACTTTGTCAAAACGGCTTCGTTCGAAAAGTGGATGATGTACCTTCACCCCGGGCAGAGAGAATTTGCCAAAAAAGACTTCAATGGTCCCACAAAGCTGACAGGCGTCAGCGGGTCGGGGAAAACATCTGTCCTCATCCATCGAGCAATTAGACTTGCGCGAGTGTATGCCGGCGAAAAGGTGCTGGTTCTCACGCTCAACCGCGCTCTTTCTAAGCTAATTAAAGACCTAGTTCACGCCGCTCTAGGCTCGGACGCTCCAGAAAACCTCGAGATTAAGTCGTTCTGGGAGCTCTGCAAGGACAAGCTCGCCTCGGTTGAACCTCAGAACAAACTCATTTATTCGGACAAGACAGTAGCGACCAATGAGTTTGCAATCAGTGAGCATATTGATGACATCTGGGCGGAATATTACGAACGCCGCAACAACAATGCGGACGCAAAGGTGCTGTGGCCGTTACATAAAACCTTGTTGGCGCGCGGTATCTATCCGGCAGATTATGTTCGTCAGGAATTTGACTATCTTCGCAGCGCACTTGCCCCGTCAGAGCGTGAGCAATATCTCAGCTTGGAGCGCGAAGGCCGAGCGATTCCGCTGGAGGAACGCTATCGGCAAAGTGTTATCGCCGGTCTCGCTGCATGGGAAAAGAAGATGAGCGTGGTGGGTGCAGTTGACTACTTAGGTCTGACGACAGCTCTCTACAAACACATTGATAAGCTGACGCCTGAGTATCGTTCTATCCTTGTTGACGAGATGCAGGATTTCGGGACCGTCGAGCTTAAGATTATCCGGCGACTTGTCGCGCCCGGACAGAACGACATCTTTCTTTGCGGTGATACCGCTCAAAGTGTTCTTACTAAATACCATAAGCTCTCCGATGCAAACATCGACGTGGTGGGGCGCTCGCATTCAATCGTCAAAAACTATCGCAACAGCCGTGAAATTCTGTTGGCTGCGTCACAGCTTTTCGACCGTAACCGCGCCGTCTTCGCCGGCGCAACGAACATCGAGATACTAAATCCGGAGTTCGCCAACTTTTCATCACCGCCGCCGCTGTTGCTCGAGGCTGAATCTCTGCAGGGTGAGTTGGCTCATGCGCTAGGGCATTTGAAATCGCGCATGGAAGAGTTGGGTGCGGCGAGAACGAAAGCCTGCATTGCCGTGTGCGGATTCTCTCAGGCTGAACTGGAAGACTTGGCGTCTCAGGTTGGGCTACAGGTTCTCACGGGTGAGACGAACGTCGTTGCTGGCAAAGTGTTTCTCTCTGACCTTGAGCAGACGAAGGGATTCGAATTCGATTCGATGATTATTCTGAACTGCTCGACGGTCGCGATTCCTCACCCATTGTTGCCTGCGGAGGAATCGTATCGCGAACTGTGCAAGCTTTATGTCGCGATGACCCGCGGGAAGACTGAGCTCATCGTGTCGTATTCGAAGGGCCCGTCTTCATTCATCGAGAGAGTGACAGATTGCTTCACCGAAGGGTCGTGGAGCGATTACAGTTCGGCCATGACGTTGCATGTGACCAAGTTCAGGTCTGCGCGGTTTTCGGCAGAGCCGGTTTTGCAAAACGAAACTTTGGACGCGGATGCCGTTCTGATGTTTCCAGAAGCCGCGGGCCTGTCGACATCCGCTCAGGACAAGCTTATCCAGCTGGTTCCGGGTATCAATCGGTTTCGCGGACGAAAGCAGCTTACGTGGAAACGATTCGACGGGTGTTATGACGCTCTGAAGAATTCGCCGTCGCTTCAGTCCATCAACAGCGTTAGCGAAGGCGTTTGGACTGAACTCGATGCTCTACATAAGAGGATTTCGCTGCGTCAAACTGAACCCGTAAAGCCTACGAGAGAGATTCTCAGCCTTAAATCGAGGCCCATCGGGAAGTGATGCGCTACTGAAGAGATTTAAGCGGTTTTGTTCGCCCGTTAGATAGGATGCGCAAGTCGTTGGATTGGCAACCTGCCGCTCTAGATGCTGCGGCAAATGCCGCTAAAGCTTGTCAAACCAACCAGGTAGCCGGGACAATAGGCGGATTCAACTGCACGCGTCGACACTTGCCGCTGTCTTCTACTCAAATCGGCGCGCCATTGGCGAGAACCTGCTGGTCAACGCGGTCATGAAAGCAAGCGACGGCCGCCTTTCTGCGTTCCAGCCGATGGCCGATGACGACGGCATCGACTGCCTTTTTTACGACAAGGAAACTGGCAACGCGGTCGCCATCCAGCTCAAGTGCCGCACGGGCGCCATCCGGAAGCGAAATTCGAAGGAGCGCGGCAACGTCGTCCACTTTGAAATGCGCAAGACGACACCTTTTTACTAACACCTTTGTGGAACGCTGGGTCAGCTCTTCGGTGCTCAGGCAGCGGAACGGGGTGTAGCGGTCTGCGCTCTCTGGCGACTTGCTCGGCCGGAGGACCCACTTGGCAGAGCTGTTCTTCGCCCCGTAGCTACCCGCGACGGGGCGATGGGGCTTGTTCGGCGTGCCGTGAGATTGCTAGTAGAGGGGTGGCCACAGGACTACCCAGAAGGGGCGGTCGAGTGGCTCCTGACTCAGGTCTGAGCCGGATTGATTCGAGCGGGTCCAGACACCTACGGCTGTAAGTCAACCAGGGCCGCAATTTCGAATCCTTCAGAGTCGAAGTAGCTGCCGCCGGACGTACGCCCCTCAGAATTCCGTCGCGAGGGGCTTCCTTTCCGGTGGTCCGGTTTAGAGAGCGGCGTCCTTCAGCTTCTTCAGCGGGCGTACTTTCAGACGCACTGAAGCGGGCTTGGCGGCAAACCACTTGTCTTCACCCGTGAATGGGTCCTTGCCGAAGCGCTTCTTCTTTGCCGGCACGTCCTGAGCAACAACCTTGAGCAGACCCGGCAGCGTGAACTCCTTCGCGCCCTTCTTGTGGACCGACGCGAGCACTGTTTCTTCCAGAGCGGCCATCAAAGCCTTCGCCGCTTTCGGCTCGACACCTGCGCGCTCGGCAAGATGGGTAGCAAGCGAAGCCTTCGTGAACGAATCCTTGATGGGTTTCAGCGGCGTGGCAGCGACCGCCTTCTTCGTGGCAGGAGTCGCCGCCTTCTTTACCGTCGGCGCCTTCGCCTTTTTCTCTACCGGAGTCGTCACCTTCTTCGGAGCCGGCTTTGCTGCAGCTTTCGTTGCCATAGATTCCTCGTCATTGGTCAAAGGTTGGCCCGGGGTCCTTGCCTTTGCGTAGTCACCGACAATGCGCAAAGGTCCAAATCCTCAGGCTGGCGCTAGCGTAGCAATTCGCATTTGAATCCGCAACGGGCGAGGCCATAAAACAAGGGGTTTTGTGCAGAAGGAACGCAAAAACGGTGACCTGTACCCCTCCAGAGGAGGCCGCACCCACGAAAACGGCTGCGCGACAGGGTTTGACGCAGGGGCAAGAGGGGTAAACCACTCGCGTGAGTCCAGCGTCGGGTGCCGGAATCGGCAATGACGTATGCTAGCGCGTAAGGTGATTGGTGTTTGATGAAGGATGTTTATTTTCCTATGGCTTAAGCGCAGGGTCACCTTCCGGCAACCTTGAATGCACCCCTCGAGTTTACTCAGCAGGGTCAAACAGCGCTGTAATTCCGACGTAGGTGGTCACGTCGAATTCGGCATTGCCTAGCTTCCGAACAGCATTATGGTGACGGTCTGTGAGCCACCGGTCGCCGCCAGCTTCTCGCAAGACATGGCGGAAAGCGCGCACATCTTCCTTGCCTGTAAAAATCTGCTCGATGTATTTGTCTGCATCCAGTCGGCCGGCTTCAGCCGCGGCAGCGAGGCTATCCATCACCCATGACAGACCCGGGTTATGAGGTCTTGCCAGCAGTTCCGCAAGCTTGATTGGTGTCAGGGTTTGGTTCTTATGGTCCCATCCGCCGTACTCAACGCAGGCGCTGGCCATCCGCTGCCCTTCCTCGGTCTCGAACATAAGGGGTGACCTGAGGGATGTATCCGTTAATCCCTGCCATCGACCTCCTCGATTTCGGTTGTTGTTTTCTACCGGACTGAGCGACCGGCTAGCGTTGATTACGGCATCAACGTAGCGGTCCTTGAGCGACAAACGTGAATGGCGATTTCTACGACTGGAATGCGCCGTGCAAAGCATCGACTTGGGTGCATCACAAGTCATAGCGCCTGCGAAACTATCTCGTCCTGTTGGAGACGTTGCGTGCGTCGACCCTTGAAGACAGTTCTGCTATTTGAACCTTCCGCCAATGCTCCTCAAGACGTAATCGACAACAGCTAGCGGACGGTCGAGACGCATGGCATAGTGCGGACATCTCAAAGGGAGAGAAAAAATGACAACTTTGGAATCTATGCAGGCAAAAATTAAAAAGCTTGAGCAGCAAGCCGAGGCTCTGATTGCGAAACAGTCATCGGGCGTCATCGAGAAAATTCGCAAGCTTATGGCAGAACACGACCTGACGGCTGCGGATATTGAGGGGCGGGCTGGCGGCAAGGGGCGCGCGAAGAAGGCCGGCGCGAAGACTGTCACCAAAGGGAGCACTGCCGCGGTCAAATATCGCGACCCGAAAACCGGGGCGACTTGGTCGGGGCACGGCCGTGCGCCTGGCTGGATTGCAAGCGCCAAGAATCGCGACCGATTCCTGGTTGACGGAGCTGCGACGACGACGGCGAAGCCGGCTTCTGCTGGCAAGGGGAAGGCTGCTGGCAACTATGTCCGGGGGCCGCAACCGGCGATGTATCGCGAGCCAAAGAGTGGAGCGACTTGGAGCGGGCGTGGGCGTGCGCCCGCGTGGTTGGCATCAGCGAAGGACCGGTCGAAGTTTTTGATTGATTGAATGGTTGCCGACATCGTCCGGACGACTTGGCCGAAAACCCGCACACACTCCAAGGCGATGTTTTGTCTTGTTTGCCGACGTCCGGCCAATGACCGTCGAGTTTCGAAAGAGCTTCCACCGTAGAGGTCCGTACCTCGTCGCACAACGACTCGTCGACATGTCGCATCTGCTCGGCGGCCTGACTACCGTCAGCCGGAACTTTTGGTGAGGCGCACGGCCGCCTTTAAAATCGAGTCGCCGCTTCCCCATCTACGCCCCCTCTTCCGCCATGACACACCTAGACCTGAGCTTCGACCACCATTTTGAGAACCGCGTAGCTCTTCGATGGTGGCCATGGGTCGGCAGCAAGTACGCGAGGTCGTCTGTACGCACGCTGGTTTTGGGCGAGAGCATTTATGCGTGGACAAAGACGCCGCAAGAGCACCAAACCTTTCTGGACCGATACGCAAAGCCCGATGCGCTGCGCATCACCCACCTCAATCACGCGCTGAAGTTCAAGCGCAACTCCCGCTATGTGCGCAACATTGAGCGCGCGGTGCTGTCAGCGAGCACGCCGGCGAATGACCGAAAGCTCGCTTTCTGGTCCTCTGTGACGTACCACAACCTGGTACTGGACCCGCTGAAGTCGCTTGACCACCGGCCTTCGCACGCCCAGTTTCGCGCGGGCTGGAAAGAGGTCCTTGAATTCGCCGAGCCGCTGGCCGTCAAACAGATTCTTGTCTACGGCGTCAGCTCGGCCGACGCTCTGAAGGAAGTCGCGGCCCAGCGACAGCTTCCGTGCAAAATCGCGAAGGTTCCCCAGAAAATCAACAACTGCATTCCGCGCGCGGGCACGCTCACAACCGCCGCTGGCGACATCAATCTGCTGTTCGTGCTGCATCCAAGCCGGCCGTTCAGCTGGCGGAAGTGGAGTGCGCTTATCCAGGAGCGACTTTCGCTCGATGGCTCTAGTTGGGTCTGATACGAGAAAACCGTTTTGACGTCGACGCGGCCGACTTCGTCCTGCCTTGTACGCTGACACTCGTCAACTCGGGTTAGCGATTGATGATTCCAGGCCACACAGCCGCCGCCGTCTTTACTTCCTGGCTCTCTACTTCTCAAGACCTACTGGCGAAGTTTGGGAATTCTCAGGTCCGATGGAAATTCTTGATACAAGCAGTCGACCTGCTGAGGTTGGCCGCGCCTGTGGGGTTAGGCTCACGTGGTGAGCTAGTGAGCCCCCAGAATGAGCTCACCAACCCTACTGGAGGTCGCCATGAATCACCTTAGCAAGCAGTTCTCGCAAATTGTTGCGTGGCTTCAGCAAGATTTTGCGCGCAGCAAACAGTCGTTTGATTTCAAGCAACCTGCTGTCGCCCTCCCCGAGCGCTGGAATGTGCCTGCGTACATGCGCAAGGCATCGGTAACTGCACAGCGCTGAGCCACGCGTGCGCACGGTACAGGAGCGGAAATGACGCCATAACTTGAGGCCAGGTTTCGGGAGGTGCAGCTTCCCGATTTGGCCTCGGACTGCATCCCACACATCGGCAAGGTGGTCAACGCATTCCGGGCCTTCTACCGGGGCTATGGGCTCCCGGATTGGTTGGCGTGGATTCCGTACGATATTGGAACCTGCCGGACGGGAGTAATAAATGCCTCGCTGTCTGGCAAAATTTTGCAGAACAATTTAGGAGAGTGACGTTGCTCTACGACGGCTTATCCAGAGGTGAGCGAATTCGAGGCGGCCTTGGTGGGCTCCTGATTGGAGATGCAATGGGTGTGCCCTACGAGTTTCATGATGCGAGCGATATTCCCCTCCTTCATGAAATCGAAATGGAGCCGCCCACGGGCTACAATCGCGCACATAGAGGTGTGCCAATCGGCACCTGGTCCGATGACGGCGCCCAGGCGCTGTGCTTGGTCGATAGCCTTGCCCATGACCCGAAGTTAAACCTCGATGACCTCGGCCGTCGCCTGCTTGCGTGGTACGAGAAGGGGTACATGACGCCAGACGGGCGTGTGTTCGACGTCGGGATACAGACCAGCGAGGCAATGCGCGCCCTGCAGCGGGGTATTGAAGCAAGCAAGGCTGGGCCGAACCGGGAACGTGCAAATGGGAACGGAGCCTTGATGCGATGCCTGCCCGTGGTTTTCTTTCCGCGCGGCGAAGACGATGTCATCGATTTGGCGATGCGTCAGGGCTTGGTCACCCACGGCCATGCTCGCTCGCAACTGTGCTGTGCGCTGTACGCCCTGACTGCCTCATACGTTCTGGAGGGCGGCCAGGTGAAGGATGGTCTGCAGAAAGCGGAGGCGAAACTGGTGCGACGATTCAGTAGGGCTCGCCATGAGCAAGGCCTTCACGCTGTGCTGCACGCTTAACGAGGCCAAAGACGTGCGCGAGGAAGTGGCCTTCATGCAGGCGGTGAAGGTCATTCTCACCAAGCGCGAGCTGAGCGACAAGAAGAAAACCAATGAGGAGCGTGAGCTCGCCATCAGGCAAATTATCAGTTCGGCCGTGGTGTCCGAGAAGGTGGTGGATGTGTTCGAGGCTGTCGGGCTCGAAAAGCCGAACATCGGTATTCTCGATGAAGCCTTCCTCGCTGAAGTCCGTAACCTGCCCGAACGCAACCTCGCCGTGGAACTGCTAGAGCGGTTGCTGGAAGGCGAAATCAAGAGCCGCTTTGCAAGCAACGTGGTGCAGGAGAAGAAGTTCTCTGAGATGCTCGCCAGCGTCGTGACGCGTTACCAGAACCGGGCGATTGAAACAGCCCAGGTCATCGAAGAGCTCATCGACATGGCTAAGAAGTTCCGCGCTGCCGCGACCCGGGGCGAGGAACTGGGCCTGACGGAAGACGAAATCCGCTTCTACGACGCGCTTGCCAATAACGAGTCAGCCGTCCGCGAGCTGACCGACGAGACGCTCAAAAAGATTGCACACGAACTCACCGAAAACCTGCGTCAGAACATCACAGTGGACTGGTCGGAGCGGGAGAGCGTGCGAGCCAGACTGCGGCTGATGGTCAGGCGCATCCTTCGTAAATACAAGTACCCGCCGGACCAGCAGGACGGCGCGGTGGAGCTGGTCCTGCAGCAGGCCCAGGCGCTCGGTGAGGCGTGGAGCTAGCCCGGCCGCAACATTTCCTGAAGCGCTCTTGTGGCGCTTGATACGGGCCTCTGGCCAAAGAGATAGGGAGCGGGCGAAACGCCCGATAAGACTCGGCGAAACGCCCTTTGTGCGTCGCTCGGAGTCAGGGAGGGCTCGACTCGTCAGAGTCCAGCATACGTTGCTGTGAGCGTAGCGCGTAGTATGTGTCCTTCAATAGCTGTGAGCCCCGTTCGGTATAGGCGTTGCATATCTGCTCGGCGTCCTCAATCCGCCCCGCAGCAGCCAATTCGGTCACGCATCGAATCACGTCCTCCGGAGGGTAGTCCGGCAAGAAGCTGGAAACTGCGGCGTGAAAGACGGTTGCAACCCCCTGGGGATGCTTGCTGGCCAAACGCGCCAAGTTCTCGACCAAGATGGGTCCGTGATGCCTGACATGAGCGTGCGCCGCCGCGGCCGCCCATACGTGGACCATAGGCTGGGTCAAGTCGTCGAGGAAAGCTGCCAATTGATTGAGGGCCGATTGAAGGTCGGGCGCTTCTGCTCCACTTTGGTGGATTTGCTCAGCGACCTTTTTCCAGAATGCCAGTATCTGTGATGCATACTGGGACGTGCCGTCCTTTGGTCTGAGCGTCCAGAAGAACCAGCACAGTTTGGACAGCTCGTTGACCTTCAACTCGGCGATAAGCTCGGCGAGCAAGCCACCGTCGTTAAATCCTTCTTTGTCTTCCAGATAGGCGAGCCCCAGGAACTGTAGCGCCCTGTCGGAGACTTGGTCAGGCAGTCCTTCTAGGTAGACCATCCTTTTCAAGTGGCCGCCATTGACAAGCTTCGTGAACAGCCAATCGTACATATAGCGCTGGTACGAAAATCCTTGTGCTGCACACCTCCACGCCGTGTCGCTTGACAGCGAAAACAAGCGGTCAAAGTTTTCTTCCGTCCACTCTGGATTCAGGTAGTGCAAGTTTGCGCAATACATACCGACCAGCGCAGCAAATTCGGCATTCCGACCTGCGTTGCTGCTGACGAGCTCAACATCAAGCACGGGCCCGATTTCAGCCCAAGTCTTTCCGGACGCTTGACCAGTGGCTACTTCGTCGCGTCGCATTGCAAGTGCTGTAAGGAAGAACGATTCCAAGGTGCGGCCCCGGGGTGAGTTTATTGCGTGTGAAACCGCATCATTTGAGTCTCTCGGCTCTTTCGGGCTCGTAGCCGTCAGGACAGCCTTGAGAATTTCAATGCACTTGCTGCGCAGCTGAGGAGCGATTTGACGCTCAGCGCTGGATGCAGCCTTAATGAGGTCCGCAATATTTCCCACCACCCAATGTACCGAGGGTTCCCATCCTTCTGGCCGTTCGGCATCCAAATCGGCTTTGAACGAGGGAGAGGAAGCAATGGATTGGACAAGTGACAATGCGGCAGCCCAATCAATGTCTCGCTTGTCGTCAGACGAACGTTCTATCAATCCTCTCAGTAGACCGTGCTGGTAGGGCCGCGCTACGTCAGCAAACAGTGGGATTCGGCTGGCAAATCCATCCTCGCTGGCCCGTACAGCCGCGGACAACGCCGAAGCGAGACCACGATATGTTGGGCCCTCTAACGTGCGACCTTCCGGCACAAACTCCCTAAGCACCTTCAGCAACTCCTCATTGGACATTCCAACCAGCGCGTCGGACTCAACGGGGCTGCGGTCGCCCACCCAACCGGTTGTGGTGTACGAATGAAAGTCTGGATGTTCTCGCACCGAACCCCAGCGTTCTACCAGAGCCAAATATTTCTTATCGACCTCCTGGTCTCCCAAGCCATAGGCTGGATGCAGCAGGTCACGACGATGACTTTGGTCCCATTCCTCCTGTCGCGACGGGTCCGTCCTGTCACCTTTGACCTCATCTACCATGGTCAGGTACTGAGACCTTTCGGAGGCTGAAAACTTGGTGAAGGCTTTCTTGATGAGCCAGAAGAGTTCGTGCCAATAGGTAAGATTGAGAAACCAGTCCGGCTTGGCATGGGTCCAGAAGAGTGACCCGGCATGGCCGTAGTTCTCTCCGCACGCGTAGATTCCCACACGAACTAGGGTCGGGTACGGGGACTCAAGAAGCCCCCTTACTGCGTCGAGTGCCTCTGTCGAGTTCGTATTCAAAGCACCCAGCGTTGCGTCGCGAACTGCGTCAACGAGCACCGTCCGGAAGTCATCCCTGTGAGCATCCTGCGGATGCTCTTCAATCGCTGACCGCCATATATACGAATACCGGTCTTCGTCGGGCTGACCAATGCTTTCAGCGAGGCGCTGCGAAAGCATTGCAACGGCCGCAGCACCGCAGCGCTCCCCAAGTTTGCGTGCGGACCCCTTGAGCGTTTCGCCCAAGTGAAAGCTGTCGAGAACTCCAGTCCTGTCTGTCATATCTTTCCCTCCGGACGTCGCAGCATCGACAACGCATCAACCAGCGATAACGCGTGCTCCCAATGGTTAGGCTCAGAACTATCGAGCAGACGCGGCAGGAGCTTTTGACCGAGTTCCTGCCCCACCATGTTGGCTTCAAACTGTCCGCCTAACCAATACCGTGTCATCGCGATGTCAGCTTCCGCAATCACCTCAAGTGGCAACCGAGACAGGATAGTTGCCAACGACCACCAAGTTCTCCAGTTATCCACACCTCGCCTTTGTGCATCGGACGAGATGCTGCGCACGATGTCCGCTACACGTACGGCTTGGGCGCCGGAGACAAACGCAGCAATGAGCTCCAGGTAGCGCAATGCCGGCCAGCCATCTGCTTGGTACGTAGGGCCTCGTTCTGTCTCAATGACCTTTACTCCAGGGCTGTGCTCGATGTCGAAGTAGCCAGCAGTATCGAGGTCGGTGAACCAGACCACATCCTTCAAGGAGTTGATGAAATAGGCGACAAGTTCGAGGTGCTTTTGCACAAGACGCATTGCAGACCCGCGATTATCTTGAGTCGGCGCCGCCACGTATCTGTCCAGACGGGTCTGAAAATCCAATATGGTTGGGTCGCGGACGTCGAGTTCGGGGTTCCAAGCCTTGAAGACTTCTACCAGCTCTTGGTACCCCTTCGAGTCGATGCAGTACGGAATGACCTGTACCCCGCACTGGTCTCGGAAGAAGTGCTTCATGAACTGGGTCTGAACGGATTCAGTCGAGCGATGCGCATAAAGCAGGAAGTGGCGCTCTTCAGCTGCACCCTTCGTCAGCGATTCGTTCGACCGAACGATGTGGTCCAGTACTTCCAGTTCAGCGAGGCCATACCCAACGAACAACACTGTGTAATTCCGGAACATCTCGGAGAGAAATGCTTGAACTCTCCCGTCTGCGTAATGTGCGATGTAGTCCTTCAGGGACACCACCATCGAATCCGGAACAGTGTAGGTGCCGTGAAGATGGATTACCGCGCCTCGCTCCGTCAATCGGTCGGAAGTCAAATGCTCTCGAAGGTAATACTTGCGCCTTTTGGTCGGCCCTTTAACTGGCTTTGACTCGCTTTCCGCTGGCGGCTCTGTGGCCAGTTCTTCGGGGCCTGCTTCGTCGAGCCACTTATCATAGTTGGTGGTTACGAAAACAGGCTGCAAACTTGAAAGGAGTTCATATAGTTCAGTGCCAATCGCAGCGGGCTTTGATGGATGAAGGATTCCATCGAAGTCGATGTCAACCCCGTGCTCTTTCGCAAGAGTCAGGGCAATTGACAAGGTGCGCCGCGATTCCCCCAATCCTCGTAGCTGCTCAGCTTCAAGGAAGCTAAGCTTTCCCGCCTTCTCCAGCGCGTCGACCACCTTGTTGGCAAAGCCACGCCAATCAGGACTTCCACAGAGTTTGGATGCACCTGCGCCCACGAACACGACAAGCTCGCCATGCTTCGCCGCATCCTGAATGAGTTGGTTTGGCTTATACGTACCGATTGCAGTCATTCGTCCGTCTCAATTTTGACGGTGACGGGGTTTCCATCACGCTCTTCATAAGATGTCGCTGGATTGACAGTCCCTCCGGCGACGGCACGGCTACCCGCCCCGCTATATCGACGTGCATAGGCGTCCCCGGATTCGAAGACTTATAGTTCTTTTGGCTGGAGCCGCATCGGCGTTCGCCGTCATGGGCCAACGGGTTCTCGCCCGCGATGCATGACGCAGTCAACGCGATACCTTGCAAGTCTACCTTGCGTTAAGGAAGTCCATGGCGTTTCTCGCAGTGATTCAGATTCTTTATCTTTTTCGCATATATCGTTGGTCAATGCGATGGCGATAGCAAGTGCGACTCGCGCCAGTATCGTTATCGGCGCTGTCGCTTCTCAACCCCACCCTTTCCGACAGTCGTTCGCACCGCCCCGCGATTGCGGGCGGTGCACGGCCGTGAAAAAACGGCTCTACCGTCACTTTCGGTAGTTAGGCGGAACGACCGCAGGCACGGGCAGCGCGGCGCGCCCGACGATTGACGGCGAACGCACACCGAAAATGAGGGAGACGACGACAACGGCAACTACGACTTCTTTGAAACGGCCCACAGAAAGCTCCTGTTGTTGGGATTAGCTTTCTGTATTGCTATGTATGCGGGATGGCCAACGCTTCCAGGCCCATAGTTCACGCGCCAGCAGCCGGTTCGATTTACGATTGCCCCCAATAAAATGAAGGGGGAGCGCGCTCATGAATAGCGTGTACGCCGACACCTCGGCAGTCAACGACCAGCACAATTCGTCACGCCCGGCCGGACCGTGGACCCGTTACTGGGTTCGAAGTCTCGACCTGACGCTCTGCACATATGGCTGCGGGGCCGCGGCCTGGTTCGTTATCAAGCCCGCCGGCCTGGCAGGTTCGCTTGCGGAGCATCCGTTCATCATCCTGCTGGGAATACTCGCGCTGACGCCTGCGGCGCTGCTGCTGGATGCGCTTATATACGCGGTCTTCGGTAATACGCTGTGCCGGGCGGTTATGGGCACACAAGTCCTGACGAGGGACGGCGAGAAGTTGACATCACAACAGTATTTCCACCGGAACCTGGCAATGTGGGGCCCGGGCTATGGATTCGGGCTGCCTTTCGCGACGTTCCTGACGTTCGTATTGAGCTTCATCAGGCTAAGAGACACCGGATACACAAACTGGGACGCAAAGGCTGGCTACGTCGTGCGTGTCAGGGGCCGTCTCGTCTCAAACTACGTGCTGACTTTTGGCGTCTGGTTCTTCGTGCAATCCGCCTTGTCTGTGGCCGTAGTGGTCTGTACCGCGCTCCTGCCTTCGCCTTCCAGGCAGGATACCGCCCGGGTGGCGATGACACCTGCTGTGGTGCCCGTCAGCGCGCCGGAATCGCGTGAGGTGCGGTGGCTCAATCCGCATTCAAAGATGGAAGCTACGCTACCAGAGGGCTGGGGCGGCGGGCTTTATAACGCCGACAAGCAGACATGGTCGTGGACGAAGGGCCCCCGAGGCCCCTGGGTAGGCATTCATTTTTGGCCGCTGGACGGCAAACGAGCCGCACCGCTTGGCGAATACGCGGAATCGATGCGCCGCACGGGGACAGGGTTCTGGGCTCTGGTCGGGCCGGGGAAGGTCGAGTGGGAGGGTCGTGCGGTCTGGCAGGGCGAAGAGACTGTTACCGGACCCAAGGGCTTCCCGCTGGAAGACGAGCCGGTATTCATGATGACCCGCATCTTCGAGGGTGACGGCGGTGTATGGGTCATGGCGTATGCGGGCCCTGCTTTCGTCGCCAACCGGGAGGAGGGCATTGCTGTTGGCCGGGCTTTGCAGGCTGCTACAGGTCACGGGTAGAGTCCTTCGCTATTCGGGTCATCTCGCAAAGAAAACGCCACGGAAGAGTTATTTCCGTGGCGTGTAGTGCAATTGCGTGGCCTCAGCAGCCATCGAAACACGGGTCCCAGATGGAGCGCACCTGGTCAGTCGAGAACACCCGGTACTCTGTCTCCATGGCCATCTCGCCGCTGCCGGCGTGAATGGCGCCATCGAAGCCGTTCGCGCGCAGGCGCGCGACCTCATCAGCGTCGTCGAGCAGCGCGTACAGCTCGAAGCACAGTTCCGTCAACAGGTCCGGCCGGCGCCCGATGAGCGTCTCCAGGGTCCCGAAGTCCGTCGACACGTCTTCCCAGGCGTTCGTGTTGCAGATGTGCTCCTTGAACTTCAGGGCAAGGCGCCGCGTCTCCTCGAACCCGAAGACCTTCTCGTAATGTGACAGGTCCATGAACGGGTCGTCCGGAGAGTCGAGGAACGGGTTGCGCAGGTCGAGGTATACGGGAAACACGTTCGGCGCCTGCAACGTGTGCCGACGGTCATTGGGATAGAGCGCGTAGTGGGACGCCGCGCTGGCGGTGCCGAACGACAGCGAGCCGCGCTGTGTTTCACCCCAATGCTCCAGGAGTCCGTGCTGGCCACGGAAAACGGCAAGCAGGTTGCCCTGCCCGTCAACAGCCTCGCTCAATGCGCCCCAGCCAGTACCCGCGCAAAGCGGGCTTTCGAACATCGTGTGTGCGTGCATGTTTTTTCCTCTCGAATGTGGTCCATGCAGCGGTATAGAGCAGGGCGGGACAGCGAGAATGCGACACGTTGGGACATAAGAAGCGCGGAGGCGGTTAGCGGCACAACCACTTCCAGCAGCATACGAAGCGCCAATCGCGGGGGACCAATATGGCATCGAACAATACAACCGCCACATCGAAGAAAGCGTCCTCGAAGCAATGGGCGGTAGGGCTCATCTGTTTCATCGTCGCTTTCGGGGTGGTCAAGACCTACAGGCAGCATAATGCCGACGGGGAAATGACCGCCCAGGGCAAAGCAAGGGCGACCGCTTCAATGCAGGCAATGCAGGACGAGGCGGCCAGGGAGCATCCGGAGAAGCCGCTTGGCGAGGCCATGCGTGATGCCGCAATAAGCCGGAGCCGGGCGACGCTGGCCGCTGAGACTGGCGCGCAGAAGGCCGATGAGGCTGCCGGACAGTTTCTTGGCTACTACCTCGCCAACGTTCGGGCGCGGGCAAACTACTGCAGGTCGCAAGGTGTCGACATTACACCCTTCGTCGAAGCGTTCAGACAACACAACGCAACCTTCTATGAGCAAAGCCGCGTGATTCATGCCAGGGGACCGTACTCGGCCGACGCGCTTGAAGAGATGCTCTACAGGCAGATGGGACCGGCCATGGAGCAGGCCGTCCGCGCAACCACGGAGGACGCGGCAGCACGACAGAATGTGAGCGTCGTTGTGGTTTGCCAGAGTCTGGCGGCGTCGCCGGTCGAGGCCGTGGACGTACTGGACCTGTCGCGCGTACATCCGGCGCTCATTCAGGCGATGGCCGCAGCGCAGTGAGATTGCGCGACGGGCGCGGGCGCTCCAAAAAAAATCGCCCCGGCGTGTGCTGGGGCGATGAGTTGCAATACGGCTTAGGCCGCGAAAAGGTCCATCTGCGCCCCCTTGCGGCGACGCGTGCAGCGATGAGCCTTCACAAGCTCGGCGACATCGGGGTTGGCCTTGATAAAGTCGACCAGTGAGACGCCCGCAATTGCGGACATCTGGCTTGTGCCGCAGGTATGGAATGCTCATTCGGTTTGAGACTCCAACGACAGTTGCTCGCCTCGCGAAAAATGCGATGAGTCTTGACGCCTTCATCAAGTCAGAATCGGGTCGCAGCCTGATGCAGAAATTTGACGGTCGAGCGGCGGGGTGGACGGTTTATTACGACTTTGTCGTCGGGCTCAAGCAATAGCGCCATGCAAACAAGATTCGCCCTGCGGCGAAACACCTCGCACCTCGCTATTTGTGGCTATCCACCCACGCGCGACACTACGCAATGCCAGCAAGTTCCGCTTCCTCCTCCGTTCCGAAGGTCGCGAGGACTCCAGACACGACTACTTTCGTGTCACGCGTGATTGTGCCGCTTCCCGCGAACCGTTCCGGTTGCAGGATGTTTTCCTGCTGCAGGATGGCATCGCCCCACAGCGTGTACCCGCGATATTTCTCAGTTTGCATCTGTCGACCTCGAAGGTCCTCCTAACCATTCTTCTCGATGATTGCCGAGTTCGCGCGACTCGGCAAGCAGCTACTGCTTGAGGCGTTGGGTGTCGACTCCGGCCGTCTTCAACGCAGCGTCAATCGTCATCAACTCTTGAGCGAAATCGAGCGGCCACTCCTCCCCGTCACACCGCACGGTCATGCCGTTGTGCATCGAAATCAGATTACGCGCTTTGTACAGGGCGTCGACAAGTTTCGATTCGCGTTCGGCCTCCCGAACCCATTCATCTGCTCGCATGATGGAACCTCCTCTGAACAACGGAAGCAGGACCTGAGGCTGAGCGATGTTTGCCGCGCAGCCCGTTCCCCCAAATAAAAGTGACAGTTCACGCCTACGAATTTGCGTGTAGGATACTGTATAAATATACAGGTTTTTAGATGCCACATGTCCAGCGCTACCGTCACGGCCGAAGAGATACATCCGTCCCTGTGGCGTGCGTCCCAGCTCGCGCGTGGCCGTGGGCGGGTCGTTGAGACCGGCTATCCCGCGCTGTCGGCCGAGCTTCCCGGCGGGGGCTGGCCGGTCGGTGCGCTCATCGACCTGATGGTCCAGCAAGCCGGGGTGGGTGAATTGCGATTGTTGCGCCCGGCGCTCAGTGGCTCGGGCAATCGCCCTGTGGCGTTTGTGCAGCCGCCGCACACCCCGGACGGACTTGGACTCAGCTACATCGGACTTCCCATTGACCAGGTCTTGCGGGTGAAAGCGCAGAAGACCGCAGATGCGCTTTGGTCGGCTGAGCAGATTCTGCGGGCAGGCAGTTGCGGTGCGCTCATCTTCTGGGCGCAATACGCGCAGGCCTCATCGCTGCGGCGCCTGCATTTAGCGGCGCAGTCATCCGAAACACTCTTCGTGATGGTCCGGCCTCTGGCAGCGGCACAGGATTCATCGCCCGCCCTGTTGCGGCTTGCTTTAAGACCATCAGCCGACGGTCTGACCGTCGACATCGTGAAACGACGAGGGCCAGCGCGCGCAGAGCCTCTGTCGATTCCCCTTCAACCCACACCTGTATTGCTTTCCCGACATGCGCGTCTTTCTCGCCGTCCACTTGCCGAAGTTGCCGCTCGAGGTGTTCCGACCGAAGTGGTCATCTGAGCCCGCGCACGGAAGTGCTGTACTGGAGAAAGACAAAGTGGTCATCACAGACAGCACGGCTCGCGCAGCTGGCGTGCGCCTCGGGATGAAGCGCGGCGGAGTCCTGACACTGTCGCCGGAAACGGAGATGCATGAACGCGATGCCGCCAAGGAAGCGGCGGCACAGCGGGAGGTGGGCGTGGCGCTGATGCGCTTTTCGCCCGAGGTGTCGCTACTCGAAGAAGCGACGGTCGTGGTCGAGGTCGGCGCGAGTCTGCGTCTTTTCGGCGGGCTGCTTGCCTTGTGCCGGGAAGCGAAAGCGGTCCTCGGGACGCTCGGACTTACAGCACGCATCAGCGCTGCACCCACCGGTCAGGGTGGCTGGCTGCTCGCAAAGTTCGGAAACCGGCGCGTGCTCAAGCTGGCATCGCTTGAGCAACGGCTGGCCGCTTTGCCGATGATGGCGGTTCCCGAGGTTCGTCCGTTCGGAGACTGGTTCTCCGGACTTGGCTGCGAGACCATTGCTGACATTAGGCGTCTGCCGCGCGCCGGCCTGCAGCGGCGATGTGGTGAGCATCTGCTCGATTCGCTTGACCGCGCGTTCGGTACGGCTCCCGAATTATTTGATTGGCTCGAACTGCCGCCCACTTTTTCCGCACGTATCGAAATGCCGGACCGGCTTGAACATGCTGACGGCGCAGTGTTCGGCGCGCATCGACTCATCGTGCAACTGTGCGGCTGGCTTTGCGCCAAGCAACTGGCGGTTACGGCCATCAAGCTGCTGCTCGAACATGAACGCGGGCGCGACGCTATAGAGCCGACGACCATCGACATCGCATTGGGCGAGCCGACCTGGAAGGAGGAGCATCTTGTCAGGCTGCTCAAGGAGCGGTTGCACCGGATTGAGTTGGCTGCACCGGTTATCGCGCTGCGACTCGATGCGTCCAAAGTGGAATCTGCGGCACCAGCATCTGACACGCTATTCCCGGAGCCGGGAGGTTCGAAGGAAGACCATGCACGCCTTCTTGAGTTGCTTGTTGCGCGGCTTGGAGAGGACAACGTTCTTCGGCCCGCTCCGACTGCCGACCATCGCCCAGAGGTCGCAAACCGTTGGGTACCGGTGACGCTCAAGTCGAAGCAGGAAGCACTTCCGTTCGGTCTTCCGAGACCGACCTGGATGCTGGACAACCCGGTGAGATTGTTGATGCGTCAGCATCGTCCGTTCTATGGTTCTCCATTGCGGATGGTGTCACCTGGCGAACGCATCGAGGCCGGCTGGTTTGATGGTGAGCTTGTGACACGCGATTATTTCGTTGCACAGGCGGAGGACCAGAGTTGCTACTGGATATACCGCGAGCGTGTCAGCAGCCGCGACGCGGAGGAAGAGCAGCGGTGGTTCCTTCACGGACTGTTCGGCTGATGCATCATGGACGCGACTTTCAATGTCCTGCCGGCGTATGCCGAGCTTTTTTGTCTCTCGAATTTCAGCTTTCTGCATGGTGCTTCCCATGCGGAAGAACTCTCCGAGCGCGCGGCACAGCTCGGTTATTCGGCGCTAGCTGTCACCGACGAATGTTCGCTAGCTGGAGTCGTGCGTGCGCACGTCGCCGCGAAGGAAGCGAAGCTTCCATTCATCGTCGGTTCCTGGTTCCGTCTAGTCAACGCCGATGGCTCGCCAGCATTCGGACTTATCCTGCTCGCCAGGAATCGCGAGGGATACGGAAACCTGTCTGAACTGATTACGCTTGCCCGCACCCGGGCAACCAAGGGCGAATATCGCCTGACGCCGCAGGACCTCTCGCGTCCAGAGAAGGAATATCGGCACCTTCGCGGGATGCCGGACTGTCTCGCCATTCTTGTACCGGATTTCCCGGCCAACGAGGATGTCCTCGCTGCACAGGTCGAGTGGCTTGACGATACGTTTATCGGACGCGCCTGGGTAGGTTTGGTGCTCCACCAACGCGCGATGGATGACGTTCACCGTGGCTCGGTCGAGTTCATCGCGCGCAGCCTGGATGTACCCGTGGTGGCGCTGGGGCATGTCGTCATGCACGTGCGCTCGCGCAAGCCACTGCAGGACACGATGACCGCCATCCGCGTCGGGAAACCAGTTCACGAATGCGGTTACGACCTTGCGCCAAACGCCGAGCAGCATCTGCGGTCTCGGCTCCGGCTTGCAAACATTTACCCGACCGAAGCACTTGCGGCGACCGTCGACATCGCGAGTCGCTGCACGTTTTCGCTCGACGAACTGCGCTATGAATATCCTGACGAACTGGTTCCCGCAGGCATCACCCCGAAAGCTTGCCTTCGGCAGGAAACATACATCGGCGCGCAGCGACGTTTTCCATCGGGCATCCCGCACAACGTGCAGGGGCAGATTGAGCACGAGCTTGAGCTCATAGCCGAGCTGCAGTACGAGCCGTACTTTCTCACCGTGTACGACATCGTTCGCTTCGCACGCAGCCAGCACATCCTCTGCCAGGGCCGTGGCTCGGCCGCCAATTCAGCAGTCTGTTACTGCCTGGGCATCACCGAGGTCGACCCTGCGCGAGGCAACATGCTGTTCGAGCGGTTCATCTCGAGGGAGCGTGGCGAACCACCAGATATCGATGTCGACTTCGAGCACCAGCGGCGCGAAGAGGTTATCCAATACATCTATCGCAAGTACGGTCGCGACCGTGCCGCGATTGCGGCGGCTGTGTCGACGTACCGGCCTCGTGGCGCACTGCGTGAGACTGGCAAGGCGCTGGGTGTCGACCCGCAGATTGTCGACGCCGTCGCAAAATCTCATCACTGGTTCGACAATAGCCAGGACCTTTTGGTGCGATTCGCGGAGTCAGGGCTCGACCCGGAAACCCCGCTCATCCAGTCATGGGCGAGACTTGCCTCACAGTTGCTAAATTTTCCGCGACACCTATCTCAACACTCGGGCGGCTTCATCATCAGTCGCGGCAAGCTGACACGTCTCGTACCGGTCGAGAATGCGGCCATGACTGACCGCAGCGTGATTGAGTGGGACAAGGACGACCTGGAGTCCTTGGGCCTTCTGAAAATCGACGTGCTTGCATTGGGCATGCTGTCAGCAATCCGGCGCACCCTGGATATTGTCTCGGAGCAGCGAGGCGAACGCATTGAGATGCAAGACATCCCGTCCGAGGACCCCGCGACATATGAAATGATTTCCGCCGCCGATACCTTGGGTGTCTTTCAAATCGAGTCGCGCGCGCAGATGAGCATGCTGCCGCGTATGCGCCCTCGAACGTTCTATGACCTTGTCATCGAGGTCGCGATTGTCCGGCCAGGTCCCATCCAGGGCGGAGCCGTTCATCCGTATTTGCAACGCCGCCAGGGGTTCGAGCCCGTGACGTACCCTAGCGATGCATTGAAGACCGCCCTCGGCCGGACGTTGGGGGTGCCGATTTTTCAGGAACAGGTGATGCAAGTTGCGATTCTTGCGGCCGGTTTCACCGCCGGCGAAGCGGACGCACTCAGGCGCGCCATGGCCGCGTGGAAGCGCAAAGGCGGCCTTGAAAAATACTACGACCGCATCGTCAACGGGATGCTCGAGCGTGGCTACAAGCAGAGTTTCGCCGAAGGAATTTTCGAGCAGATTAAGGGCTTCGGCGAATATGGATTCCCCGAGTCTCATGCTGCGAGTTTCGCTCTGCTCGTCTACGCGAGCAGTTGGCTGAAGTGCCATGAGCCTGAAGCGTTTCTCGCCGCAATGCTGTGTTCGCAACCGATGGGATTCTACTCACCCTCTCAGTTGGTCCAAGATGCACAGCGCCACGGCGTAAAGGTCTTGCTAGTAGACGTAAGCGTCAGTGGATGGAACTCCGTGCTAGAAAATCAGGAATGCGCTCAACGGCCGGCCGTTCGATTGGGACTTTCTCTCCTCAAAGGAATGAGGGACGGGGCGGCTGAGCGCATCGAGAATTCCCGGGCCGTCCGTTCCTTCGGAAGCGTCAATGACCTGGCGCGTCGTGCGCAACTCGACCGCAAGGACCTTCAGGTGCTTGCCGACGCAAATGCGTTGGCTTCGCTCGCCGGGAATCGCCGCGAAGCCCTCTGGCAGTCGGTCGCTGCCGTCCCTGACAAAGATATGCTCGCTCAGGCGGCTGTATCGGACGAAACACCTGAACTCGGCGCTCCGTCGGAAGCTCAAGACGTTGTCGCGGACTACAGGTCGGTTGGTCTCACGCTTGGTCGGCACCCTGTCGAATTGCTGCGTCCGCAATTGATGGCAAACAAGCTGATGCCGGCTTCTACGCTGCGTACGTATCGCGACGGGCGACTTGCTCGCGGGTGCGGCATCGTCACTGTGCGCCAGCGGCCCGGTACAGCTAAAGGAGTGTTGTTTATCACGCTAGAAGACGAGACCGGCAACGTCAATGTGATTATTTGGCCAAGTCTGCTCGAAAAGCAGCGGAAAGAAGCACTGGGCGCGTCGCTGCTGGCAGTTTATGGCGTTTGGCAACGTCAGGGAGAGGTCCGTCATCTCGTCGCTCAAAGGCTGGTCGACATGTCGCACCTGATTGGTGCGCTGCAGTCTACAAGCAGAAACTTCCACTGACGACTTGCTCTAGTTGTCGACGCTTACAAAGCGACTCGACGAATTCTATGGCCCTTCCACTTGCTATTTAGTCTGCGCGAATTGACGTTTTGTGCGGCCTTTCCAAATACGCGCGACCATATCCTGCCGCAGATGAGGTAGCGGGTATAGCACGAATGCTCGGGCGAAGAGACAAAAACGGCCGGGATTTTGGGCCGACAAGCCTGCCGCAGAACAACCCTGCCAACGCTTATAATTTGCGCGACGTCGCAGCGAACCCTGCTCGACAAAAAAACCAGCAAGCATAGAATGCCAAAAATATCGTCCGGGAAGGTCGTGCACGTCAGCACAAAACAGGCGCTCCTGAAGCGGAGATTACGACGGCATCTTTCGAACTTAGGTTTCCGCCGAAATGCGGGGGGCGGTCTTGAAGCTCCTGGAACGAGCAAAGAAATCATAAGACACCTACACGCCCCGCAGCGTAAGGAGTTGCTGCAAAGCGAATCAGATTTCATCGCGCGGCAGATGCCGCGTCTGTTAGGGTTCTTCGCCTCTGGCAACGAAGTGAATCCGGAGCGCATCTCGCCACGCTTAGAGCGCGTCGCCTCAGGGACGTGGCAAGGTGAGCTGTTCAGGTTAGCATCGCTCACGTGGTCCGTCCCTGTTTCAAGAGGATTTGGTCGCCGCCTACGCTATCTGGTGTGGGATGATAACAATGGAAAATTGATAGGCATTTTTGCCATCGGTGACCCTGTGTTCAATCTGTCCGCTCGAGATAACCATATCGGCTGGGACGGCGCAGCTAGAACAGACAGGTTGGTCAACATCATGGACGCATACGTATTGGGCGCCTTACCACCTTACAACATGCTTCTGGGGGGCAAGCTTGTCGCTTGCCTCATACGCAGCCGAGAAATTTACGACGACTTTGCAAGCGTATATGGCGATTCGTGTGGGATTATTTCCAAGCAAAAGAAGAAAGCTCGTCTGCTCGCAGTGACGACCTCGTCTTCGATGGGAAGGTCGTCCGTTTACAATCGTCTTAAGCTGGACAATGTCAGATACTTCACCAGTCTTGGATATAGCGGCGGGTGGGGACATTTCCATGTCCCAGAGGCGCTTTTTTCTGACTTGCGTGAATATTTGCGTGATATTGACCACCCGTGTGCGGACACGCATGAATACGGCGACGGTCCAAATTGGCGAATTCGAACCATTCGAGCAGCAATGTCGTCCCTCGGGTTTAAAGGCGACGTTTTGAAACACGGTATCCAGCGCGAAGTATTCATTTCCCTTCTCGCGGACAACGCGTTTACAATTCTGCGAAGCGGAAAGGGGCGTCCTCAGTTGACATCGCTACGTTCGGCGTCTGAAATCGGTTCGATTGGCGTGGAGCGCTGGATAATTCAACGAGCTGTGACGAGGCCTGAGTATCAACAATGGTCTTCAGCGATGTTGCCGGATTTGATTAAATTTTCCTATACGACCAGGCAATCGAGCAACGACCAGAGAGCGGCTTAATCCGACCCGGCCCTTCAAGAGCCGAGGCTGCAAATTCCCGGGGGCACGTGTGAAAGAGGCTCGTAGTCGACTGACGGGGCGTCATGTCGATGCCGAAGATGCCAACGACGGCCAGCATCTATATCTTTGCCCCGAGTGTGACGCACCCGTCTCGCTGAGGGCCGGGCGGTCGAAGCAGGCGTATTTCGCTCATATGCCGGGTAGCAGTGGCAAGTATTGTGGGCTATATGTCGAAGCCTTAGGCTTTGCTAACGGTTCGCTTGCGGTAGATTCGCATGACCTCGACCGCGTGCGAGAACTGAGGCTTGGTATTCGATTAGCCGATGGTTTGTACCCGCGTGGCTGGGGCTTAGAGTTATCGATTCCCACGGCTGAATTCGCGGGCAGCGAAATCACAGTAGACGTGGGCGGCCGGACGCTCACAATCGACTGTAAAGCAACCGGCGGAGACGTCTTTCGTCACACTGTCGCAGAGCCTCAAAGCGACAACTATCGGATATTGACCGTCGTCCCGCAGCGTTCGTCTTTGCAGAGCCGTCCGGCCTTCACATGCCCGGGGCTCTATAGAGACCGAGCGACCGTATTTGGCGAAATCGGTCGTCCGAACGCGAGGATTATTCCACGTGTCTCCGAACTGAAACTTGGCCGCACGTACGTTTTCGTTTGGCCAAGCGTTCTAAATGCACTTTTCCCCGAACAGCTAGAGCGCCAAGCTTTAAAAGCAAGGGCCGAATGGTCAGCGGCCATCGTCACACTGTCATCCCCGCTGGCCGACGATTCTCAAGCTTGGCTGCAAGCGTTCACGGGTCTGTCGCTAATCACGTCTGCAACCGAAATAATGCCGGTGTGGCCGCCCTATGTGCGAAAAGTCACCGCAGGGTCCGTGGAGGCGCCCGAAAACATCGACGTAATTGTCCACGGTGGGCAATACACGCCGGGCGGCGTCCACACAGTGCGCGGCATGTTTGCAAGGGGCCGCATGCATCCAATCGCTGCTGACGCAACCGGCGTGACCGACGCATTCTTCCGCCTTGCGCCGGAAAAGGAGCCGCTTGTCGAGCTGACGTGTCCCGAAACGACCCGAGTTCAACTCACAATCGATTTCACGCTTCAAGCCTTGCAAAAAGATGACGCGGTTGAGCTTACCGCGACCGACGCTGGTGGCGCCGAGCTCGTCGTAGCACTGCACGACGAACTCGCTGGTACATTGCTTTCTCGCATACGAAGCGGCGAGCTTAAGTTTTCTCACCTCGCCCTACCACCGAACGTCAAAGGAACGCTTTACACCGGGGCCGATGGAATTTGGGATGCGTGCCTTTCTCTTCATGCTTCGGGTTTTAGGGCGAAAGCCGGTAGCAGCTTAAAGGCATTACCACCGGGCACTGCAGAGGAACTGAAAAAACTCATATGCAATAGAACTTGCGATGTTTTATTGGACTTCGGAGCATTCGGTCGGGCAAAAACCTGCGACCGTGTTTCACAGGGTGATGCCGCATTGGGTATCTCGCCAGAGCTACGAAACAGGCTTCTTGCATTTCTATTTCAAATACAACGCCGTTCTCCAGCAACGGTGAGGGCATCGAAAATGACCGAGGCAGAGATATTGGCGGCCTTTTCAAGCGCTAGGCCCAGAGGCTTAGGTGACGCAACCTGGCGTACCCTAAGCCACGCAATCAAAGAGCTACGCGCAAAGCATTGAAAAGGCTGCAAGTCGGAGACCATATGAACAGCAGTTTTTCATTCGAATCAAAGAAGAGAATAGCAGACATGGGCATGGCAGCAGTATCGGCGTTTTTAGAAGAAACGCCCATTGCTGCTCGACGAAAAGTCTACTCTGCCCTTCCCACAATAGATGGATTCCGGAAAAATACGGACAGGGAATTTAAAAAAAAGAGTGAGCGCTTCGTGGCAGCGCTCACTCACGCTCCCGACCCGAAGTCCCGAGCTTCGTCAAAGGAATGGGAGGCATTTGGGGCGATATGGTGCGCGTGGGGGCAGGACACCTTTCTTGACGCTTTCCCCTCAACGCTCGTTGACTACGGAGCGGCTGGCGAGGAAGGCGCGCTGTCATTTCTTCAGGAGCTAGTCGACCGCGCGGCAGATGGTTGCTCGAGGGAGGACGTAGAAAAACTCGTTCAGTTCAGCGGTTTCGCCATCACCAGCGGCGTATCCGCCTTTATCGCCGCGTTGCCGACAAGAGCGACATTGGAACGCGACCGCGCTCTCTCAAGGTTGCCGGCCGACGTCAAGGCGCTCCAGCAAAGCGTTGGCGAGTTGGAACGGACCGCCAGTGACTTTGGCCGCCAACTCCGTCTGGTTAACTCCGAAGCGTCCAACGCTGCGAACACGGCGAAAGTCGCCTCAGAAGCGAGTGCCGAGACGAGTCGCAAACTCAGCGAGATGGACCGCCGCGCGCCAGTTGTGACATCTGCCGACATGGAGAAGCTGGCGGGTCAACTCGCCACTCAAGCGGAGCAGCTAGAGCGAAGACTGGAACAGAAGCTCAAGGCGACACAGACGTCAAAGGAGTCCGTCCACCACGACGTTGATATGCTGCAAAAGGCCTTAAAGAAACTGACTGCCGACCTTGCCGAGATGCGGACATCTCTCAAGGTAGCGGAAGAGAGCTATCAGCGGGCCGTGGATGAATCGAAATTCCAGCTTGAACTCATATCTGAACAAAAAATTGAGGCGACCACTCACCGAGAAATCGGGAATGGGAAGGCGATTGCTGGGCCCGTGAAATGGATGAACCCGGAGATACCTTCGAAGCCAGAAAAGCTCGCCGATGCGAGTGATATCTTCCAGTTTGCAAAAGCCAACTTTCTTGCGATTGGCATAAGACAAACCGACGCCGACAGTGTTGCGCGAACTATAGTCGCCGGAGTATTGTCCGGACATATGGTGCAGTTCCGTGGGTCCCTCGCAGAGTTCATAGCTATCGCTTCTGCTCACTGCCTAGGTGGTCAACGTCTACTCTCCTGGCAAGTTCCGCTGGGACTTTACGACGGTTCCGACGCCGATGGTCTCCTCGAACTCCTCGGTGACTCGTCCCAGCATTACCCAGGCGTGTTGCTGCGTGGAGTCAATCGGTCCGCGTTTGAGATTTACGGAAGCGCCATTCGAGACCTGGTTTTACAGAGTCAATTCGTACGTTCGGGCCGGCTACCACTACGGTCGGCAATGTTCGCGACTTGGGTTGATGGGCCTGCAACGTTGCCGGGCAGCACGGCGCTTCTGGAGTTGGGTCCGGTAATCGACGCCGATGAGCTAATGTGGAGTCACGCCTCCGATTGGACCGCGATGCGCTGTGGCGAAATTTCGTTTCTGCAGGATGAAATTCACGAACTCGTTGACAGCTCTAAAGAACAAGTCGGTGAGGTGTCCAATGTGGTCAACGCGCTAAAGTTGCCTCGCAATCGACTATGGCAGTTTTCATTTTCCAAATATCTGGGAGTGCTCTTTGCCCTTCCCGGTTCGGATTACAAGCGAGACTTGGCAACCGCTCTGGCACACTGGGTTGTTCCTTGGGCACATGTTAATGGACTCTCCCGAGAGAAAGTCGAGCATGCGATTGGAGAGTTTGCCTCAGAGCAGCTTCAGATTGTCTCCGTAAAAAATGCATTGAGCGAGTTGGCTGGAGAAGCCATAGCATGAGGCTAGAAACAATCTCGCGTGGTCACGTTCTGGATACGCTCGAGAAGGAATTTGGCTTTAAGAACGTTGGCGAGACAACCAGAGTTGCAGCAATAAGCGAGCACATACGCGCGGCCCTCTGCTTGGGATGTCGCCCTGACGGTGCGGTGAATTCCGAACCGGTAGCAACGGCGACCATTACGCGCGCGGTTCTTCAACGACTCTCCCCAATTTGGCCGGACCTTAGCAACCATGGTGAGCAGTCGCGCTCGCCGATTGTCGACGCAATTGAAGCGCTCGCGAAACTAGGCGAGCTCACAAAGGTTGATTCGTACCACTGGCTCCCCGCGCCTTCCCGGGTCGTCGCCATAGACGCGGAAACCGAACTTCTCATAAGTCCTACACCACTTTCAACTCTACCGTTAAAACTGCGCAAGGCTACACAAATCGTAGGGCGCTGTCGGCTCGTCGATACGAAACTTCGTCCTGCCGTCTCAGCGCTACGCGTGCAAGGGCTGGCCGACTGGCTGGGTTCGCCCGCTGACGACGTTAAAGTTTGGTCAAAGGCGTTCGTAGAACGCAGCGCATCCACGATGTCTTCCGTTCATGACCTTCAGGGGGCGGAGATATTTGACGCAGGAAGATGGAAGCCTTGTGGCGTTTTGACCGATGTGGCTGGTATCCAGCTTTACCGACGGACAGTTTTAGGGTTGCCTACACGCGAGTATGGGCTATGTCGCATTAAACGAGCGACTGTTGGCGGGAGCGAAATCTATGCGGCGACCATCATTCCACGGCAGGATGCGCGTCGAGTTCAAGCGGCGCTCGCGGCAAAGATTGAAAGAAGCCGACGCGTTAGGTATCGGAGCGAAGGAGCCACCATCACCTTGTTTTTACCTCGCCCGTTTCCAGAACCTGAAAACGGCTTCTTAGGACTAGGTTGGCGCTCTGCTGAACAATCTGCAGCGGATTGGCCAAGGCGGTACACGTTTTCCGCGAGATTGCTGCCGCTACTCGAGCGAGCAGTCGGGCTGTTAGGACACGAATTAATCGAACACACAGGCGGGGTATAAGAGATGCTTGAAGATGAAAACACTCAGCGTTACGGCGTGCACGATACCGTCTCCGGCCTGCACGACGGTTTGCGCCGGTATATCGAGGCCCAATATCACATTAAAGACGAAGGGCTGCTAGCGGAGCGGCATGCGCTGTTGAAAGAGGCCGGCGTAATCGCGCAGAAGGCGTTCGTAGAGGCGACGCCAGTTTACGAATTCGGCGAACCATATAGCAAGTTGCGAATACCTCTGCGTGCACAAGAGGTTTTGACGCAAATCGCTGCCGTGCGCGACGATAGTGGCTTATACCCCGAACCGTATCGACATCAAGCTGACGCGCTAGAGGCGTTCCTCGGCGACGGCCGGGAGGAACTGGTGGTCGCAACAGGTACGGGTTCTGGAAAGACAGAAAGCTTCCTGATGCCTATTGTTGCATCCCTCGCTCTTGAAAGCGCTGAAAGCGCGTCGAGTCGCTCTCTTCCCGGCTGCCGAGCAATATTGCTGTACCCGATGAATGCGCTTGTAAATGACCAGCTTGCGCGCATACGCCGTCTCCTAGGCAATACGCGTGTGAATAAGTTGGTTAGCGAAGGACGTGGACGGCCGGTTCGGTTTGGGAGCTACACCGGTCGTACGCCGTATCCCGGACCACGGAAGAGCAGCCGTGACCGGACCCGCATAGCTCCTCTCTTCGACGATTTCTACAACAGAGTCGAGACGAAACCTGAGCTAAAGCAGCAGCTACAGCGCCTTGGACGGTGGCCTAGCAAGGACCTGCTCGGCTTTTACAATGCCGGCGCCAGCCAGACAAAAACGTATGCAACGGGCAAAAAGGCCGGTCAGGAATACAACGCGTCAAACTGGAAGTATCGACTGGTGACACAACCGGGCGACCGGGAGTTGATGACACGTCATGAAATGCAGGCTCAATGCCCGGATATTCTGGTTACCAACTACTCGATGCTCGAGTACATGTTGATGCGCCCGATTGAGCGCAAAATCTTCGAACAGACGTCGGCGTGGCTTGCCTCAGATGTCCGTAATGAGCTCATCCTCGTTCTCGACGAAGCACACATGTATCGTGGCGCAGGGGGAGCCGAAGTAGCGCTACTGATTCGACGGCTAGTTGCGCGACTAGGAATACCTCGCGCACGGGTGCGTTGCATATTGACCAGTGCAAGTCTTGGCGACGGGCCGGACGCGGTTCGCGACGCCGAGCAGTTCGCCATTGACCTCACCGGTTCCTCAGATACGCCGAAAAGTCGCTTTCGAGTAGTAACCGGCACGAAGGAAAAAAGACCAGCAGGGCGTTCTACGACTGCGTCCGAAGTAGCCGCCTTTTCTTCGCTAGCAGTTGATACGCTAAGCAACCTGGATGGCGGTGCAACAGAAGCGGGTATCCAAATCCGTCAGCTTGCCGAGCAACTAAGTTGGCCGGCACCTCCCGAAGATACGGGTGAGGTACGTGACTACCTTTTCACGCATCTGTCGGACTTCGGTCCGGTCAACCTCCTTATTAACCAAGTGAGTGGTCGGGCTACGGCGCTAGAAACGTTGACGCAGTTGCTAGCGCCGGACGCTCCGTTGGAAGATTCCCAAAAAGTACTTGACAGCTTGCTGTCGCTTTGTTCGCAGGCACGCAGGGCGAAGGACGGTCGAGTATTGCTTCCGACCCGACTGCATCTCTTCCATCGCGGCCTACCAGGTTTGTACGCTTGCGCCGACCCGAATTGCTCCGAGCGAAGGGCTCGTACAGATGCGGACCCGGTCCTAGGTCGTTTTCATACCAAACCGCTTCTTTCGTGCTCGTGCAGCAGCAAAGCACGCGTCTATGATTTTTACACTCATAGAGACTGTGGCGCGGCGTTCATCACTGGTTGGGTGGACGAGAAATGCAACTTTGTTTGGCACGAGCCCGACATCGGGCTTTCGCGCAATCAGAGCAGAAAACTCTATCCGATTGAAATGATGGTCGAGCCGAAGGCTCACACATCAAGTCGCCATTGCGACGCTTGGCTCCACTTCGAGACTGGACTGCTGGCACGCAGCCGACCAGTGGACTTGACCGGTTACCGGCACGTTCGTATTCCGGACAAAGACGTCAATGTCGAAGGGGAGCTGAGGTTTGATAATTGTCCGGTCTGTTGCAAGCGTACCCGCTTGACGAAGACCGACCCGTCAAAGATTATGGACCACATCACGAAAGGTGAGGCACCGTTTGCCACGCTGGTTCGTGCGCAAATGTTCCACCAGCCCGCCAGTCGCGAGGAGGACCATGTCCATCCGAATGCGGGCCGCAAAGTGCTTGTGTTCTCAGACGGACGACAAAAGGCTGCGCGTCTTGCGAGGGACATGCCTCGGGATATGGAACTCGATTTGTTCCGCCAGGCTATTGCCGTGGCGACGAAAATGCTCGGGCAGATAAGTCGGGAAAGCAAACCCACTAAAACGATACTTTATCTTGCATTCCTCGCTGCTCTTTCAAAGAGCAACGTGTCTATGTTCGACGGTGTCGACGCGGTTACGCTAGACCAACATCTCGAAAGCTTCAAACATAACTTTGATGCGGACCTGTCGATAGCGCTAACGGAAAACTATCAACCTGGCGACCCGCCCTGGCGTTACAGGCTCGCGCTCTTAAAGCTTCTGTGCAGCAGCTACTATTCGCTCAACGGCACGACTGTTGGGTTCGTCGAGCCAACCAAGCACGCACTGAATAAGGTGCGAACGACGTTGAGCGAGCAAGGCGTTTCACTATCGGTAGACCAGACGCAGGCTTTAGCTGTCGCTTGGGTTGATGGGTTGCTTGGAGAATTTGCGTTCGATATGGAATTTCCACCGGCGCTGCGCGAGCAAGCCTATGGCTTCTGGCGGCAAAACTGGGGGAGTAAAGGACAGTTTCGACAACAATTCCGAAAGGCGCTAACTACAGGACTCGGGTTCGGGGAAGCTGGCGTCAAAAAACTCGAACAGGCGATGTCGTCTCATTTGGCGGTCGGAACTGATGGATTATTCCTCAACCCCAATATGCTGAAGGTGAGCGTCGATTTGTCCCGCAAGTGGGTACAGTGCGCTGACTGTACCAGCCTGATGCCCTTTGACCTCGACGGCGCGTGTTTGGCTTGCGGGAGTCGAGACACACAATCGCTCGACCCTGCGACTGACCCTTACATGCGGGCTCGTAAGTCGTTTTGGCGACAGCCTGTGTCAGTGGCGCTCGAGCCGAACGCGACTCTGCGCAATATGTCAGTAGAAGAGCACACGGCACAATTGTCAGGCCGTGACTACCGTAACGTGCATTCGACTACTGAACTTCACGAACTTCGATTCCAGGACATCCTATTGAACGACGGCGACCGACCGGTTGACGTGCTGAGCTGCACTACAACCATGGAAGTTGGTATTGACATCGGTTCTCTTGTCGCAGTTGCGCTCCGCAACGTCCCTCCGCAGCGAGAGAATTACCAACAGCGAGCTGGCCGGGCTGGCCGTCGCGGGTCGTCTGTCTCGTCTGTGGTTGCCTTCTCGCAAAATGGGCCACACGATAGTTTCTACTTCCATAACGCCGCGCAAATGGTTAGTGGCCCACCACGAGCTCCGGAATTAAAAATTGACAATCCGAAGATTGCAATACGGCATGTACACGCCTTTCTGATGCAGACCTTTTTTCAGGACACGTCGGCGCATGGAGCTTGGGATGGGTCCGGCACTGCGATGCTACAGAAAGCACTTGGAAGAACAGTGGATTTCTTCGCTGGAACCGCAGACGGCCCAAATCTTTCATCGTTCACCGAATGGCTTGAAGAGCACGTCCTTGCGTCTCCGCACCATCTCGCAAAACATATCGCTGCCTGGCTACCTCCCGGCTTGAACATAGAGGGAAATGGTCTCTTGGCATGGGTACTCAAGGTTTCCGCAGCGTACTTAGAAACGTTGAGAGAGCTTGAGGTATTAGTCCGGGCCGACCTCGTATCGGCGACGGTCGACGGAGGCGACGACGAAGGCGAAGGGGGCGACGAGGAAGAGGATGATGAAGAAGAAAACTACCAAACGCTTGAACATGAAGATTTGCTGGAATTTCTGTTCTTCCACCAGTTGCTGCCCACCTATGCTTTCCCAACTAGCCTATGTAGTTTCTTGGTCGAAGAGTGGAAGCGAAATTCGAAGGGACGTTGGGAAATAAAACTGGAGCAGCAGCCTCAACAATCAACCGGCCAAGCACTCAGCGAGTACGCGCCAGGCCGACTTGTGGTCATTAACAAAAAGACTTATAGGTCGGGAGGCGTCTTCTCCAGTGCTCCTTCGGCCGAAGGTAATCGTGCGGAGAAGCTATTCGAGCCGGAAAACGCCAAATCGCTTGTGATTTGCGACGCGTGCTCGTTCGTTCAAGACCCGTATGGCGGCGGGAAGCCGCTCGCCGCATGTCCGGTCTGCGCGAACGATTTGCGAAAGCAGTTGATGATTCAGCCTGAAGTATTCGGTCCTGAAAAAGCTAGGCCTCTGGCGGAGGAAGACCGGGAGCAAGACATCACCTTTGCAACGATGGCGCAATACCCACAACCGACAGACAGCGAGACGTTTGACTTCCGCATCAGCGGAACGTATCTCCGGTATGCCCATGCGACGAACAAGCGCTTGTTGACGCTCAACAAGGGGCAAACTCGCGATGGCGAGGCACAGGGATTTTCCATCTGCAATAAATGCGGTTGCGCTGAAGTATTCGATAAACCAAAGTCCGGAAAGCACATACGTCCATATCTTCTCCCGAGCTCAGCCGCGAACAATACGTGCGACGGCGAGTTCGTCCAGACATTCTTAGGCTATGACTTCAGGACAGATTTGCTGCTGCTGCGCCTTCAGGTCAAAGCGCCGTTGGTTACTGACATCGGAAATCCGTTGGTCGTGCGCGTCCTCGAAAGCGCAGCACACAGCTTGGCCGAAGCACTCCGACTGGCGGCCAGCCGGCATAGACAACTTGACCTTGACCCTACGGAGTTCGGCGCAGGGCATCGGATTCTTCCCGTCGACGCAGAAGGAAATGTCTCACTCGACGTATACCTCTATGACACATTGTCGGGCGGCGCTGGTTATGCGGAACTCGCCGCAAAGTACTTCGACGAAATTGCGCGAGAGACGCTCGCTCTTCTTGAGGGTTGCACCTGCGACACATCCTGCACGGAGTGCCTTGACCACTTTCATAATCAACATTTGAAGGGCCAACTCGACCGCCGATTGGCAGCATCATTGCTGCGTTATGGAGTCGACGGCGCGTTGCCGAAGAGTGAGACACCGGAAGCCCAGGGTGTGCTCTTGCACGCACTCGCCAGCAGTCTGCGGCTGGATGCAATCACATGTAGTTTCGCGGAGACAGAGAACGGTCAGGCAACTCCTTTGACGGCAACATTGGGCGCGAAGAAACTGTTGATTAACGTCTTTCCAAGCCTCTTGGCTTCCTCGGATGTCGCTTTGGAATGCAAGCCTGGTGACTCCACCTACCAGTTGACGGAATTGACGCTGCGCAGTGACCTGCCTGCTGTGCACGCGGAAATTCGTAGTAGGTTGCGAGCTTAGGTAGGCACGGATAGTTGGGCTTCTCGTGAATTCGGAAGCCCGACTGTTTGGCTTCCATTGGATACGAAATTGCAACCGCCTTAGTCCAGTTGTGCAATTTAGCGCCATGTTTCAAACGCAGAGCCGCCGCCAAGCGGAAACTCTCAAATCCCTGTAAGGGCCGGAACCGCTGGCAACCCAATTGCGACAAAGTATCCGGCCAGAACAGCGGACTTTAGCAGACGGCCAAAGGCTTGGAGGAAGAACGCCGCGCCCCCGAAAAAGATAGGCCCTCAAAGGGCTGGGCGTCTTTGTGCTGGCCCGGCTAACGGCAAATCGACACGTCGTTCGCAAATCTTTTTACTGTTGCCCTGGAGTTCGGTCGGGCGGTAAAGGCGAAGCGCTGAACTGTAAGACGAAGAGGTTAGCGGCAGGGCCCCCCTGCCTGCAAGGTGCCAGTCTGGCACCGAAAATCTGGCTACACAGCTGGGGTTAACAAGGGGGCTTCATTGGGGTGCAGCGCAATCAGTTGGTAAAAGTGTTTCCGGCGTTATGCAACAGGGGTTTCGCGCGGCGCGTACCCCCCTCAGAAAACGCTATCTTTTCTATGGTGGAAAACACTTTCATTATTGGCGAACACTTCAACCCTCACTCCACCGTCACCGACTTCGCCAGATTTCACGTCGAGGCAATATCGGCGGATTGAAAGACGTCGCGACCATCTGCTGCTCGGCCATCGCTCTGGATGCTCGGCAACACGCCGGTCCGCGTACCTGTGGTCAAAGACGCGAAGGTCATCGAGTGCGAGCCCGACCTGCGGATGCGTTTTCCGACCGTAAGCTGACGTCCGGGCGCTAGAAAAACTGCCTACATTGCAAAGCGACGTTGCTCGCAGCAATACCTTCCAGACGTTTGCTGCTATTCCTGTCTACACCTCGCTGAACAAGGGGATGCACGGGGAAGGATGACGTGTAGACACGAAGAACCGGCGAAACGTAGACAGGACTAACCTATGTCCGCACAACGCAGCGTTCTCCAGCATGGTGAGCACGACGATGGGAAGGTCGGGGAAATTGCGGCGCAAATAGCCGATCAGTTGCAGTCCGTCGCCGTATTGACCGCCGGGCATTGCCAGATCCGTGACGAGCACGTCGCAAGCGGCGGTTTGCAGCATCTTGACCAGTTCGGTTGACTGCCGCGCGCGTCCGACGACCTGCAGACCGGGAAATTTGAGCAGTGCGTGTTCCGCGCCGAACAGGATGACCGGATGGTCGTCGGCGACCACGACCCTGAGTGGATCTTGCATCGCTCTCCTCTCGATTGATGAGCCACTCTCCACAACTTCTACCATGTCTTTCTATGCTGGGTATTGAAACGAATGGGAAACGCGGGCCGGGGTCGCGCGGGCAATTCCTCTGACTATAGCCGATTTCCCATCCGCAAATCCTCGGGCATGGCAACAATGATGCATCGCACAGCTAATGTTAGACTTGGTCCAACCTTGGGGCTCAATTAAGGACAATAACCATCGCGAGGACAACCGCCTCGCGCCCTGACAGGAGAACCGGCACATGCGCTCGCGTTGCCTGGTCGTTTCGCTTGCTTTACTGTCGTGCCGCAAGCCGTTGTTCACCTGCGCGATGCTCGCTCTTGCACTATTCACAGCGCATAGTCCGCGCGCATTTGCAGAAGGCACGTTCACGCTGACCAGCGCCAGTTTCCATGCGGGCGGCAGCGTGGATAACGCGCAAGTTTTCAATCAGGACGACTGCAAAGGCGGCAATCGCTCGCCGCAATTGACGTGGCGCGACGCGCCGGCCGGCACGCGCAGCTTCGCCATCACCATGTTCGATCAGGATGCGCCCGGACGCGGCTGGTGGCATTGGGCGGTCGCCGGCATTCCGGCGAAGGTCGACAGCTTGCCGGACAACGCGAGCGCCTCCGGCTTCCTCACGAAACTCGGCGCGGTGCAGGCGCGCAACGACTTCGACACCGACGGCTACGGCGGCCCGTGTCCGCCGCCGGGCAAACCGCATCGCTATGTCATCACCGTGTATGCGCTCGGCACCGCTGACCTGCGCCTCGCACAAGGGCGTCCGGCGCTGATGTTCGATCACGAGATCGGCACCGCCGCGCTCGGCAGCGCGAAGATGGTGGTCAATTACGGGCGGTAGCTTCGGCCGCCGAGCCGACTGAGCGACACACATCGGCGTGGCGTGCGGCTTGCACCGCATTGCGGTCCGCGCGGAATTTCTGTCATCCGCACCCGCTCATGTGCGGCGAAGCGCTGTGCGCGATGCGAGTCGGTGCGGCGCCGGTGCACATGCGCACCATTGCCGTGCTCAACCCATTCTGATTCACGTCTGCAGGAGCAGTTTCATGTCGAAGATCGTCATCGTTTATCACAGCGGCTATGGTCACACGAAGAAAGTCGCCGAAGCCGTAGTCGCCGGTATCCTCGAAGCCGGCGCCGAGGCGCGGCTCATGCCGGTCGGCGACATCGACGACGCGGGCTGGGCCGAGCTGGCCGCCGCCGACGCGATCGTCTTCGGCGCGCCGACATACATGGGTGGCCCATCGGCCGACTTCAAGAAATTTGCCGACGCGAGTTCGAAGCCGTGGTTCGGCCAGGCGTGGAAAGACAAGATCGCGGCCGGCTTCACCAACTCGGCGACCATGAACGGCGACAAGTTCTCGACGATCCAGTACTTCGTCACGCTGGCGATGCAGCACAGCATGGTCTGGGCGGGCACCGGCATGATGCCGTCGAATACCAAGGCCGCGACCCGCAACGATCTGAACTATGTGGGCGGCTTCACGGGGCTGCTCACGCAGTCGCCGGCCGACGCGTCGCCGGAAGAAGCGCCGCCTGCGGGCGATCTGGAAACCGCGCGGATGTTCGGCGCGCGTGTCGCGGGCGTCACGGCGCAGTGGATTGCCGGGCGGAGATAGCGCGTGGTTTCGTTGCTGCGCTCTGTCGCGAATCTGGCCGCATCAGCTTGCATCTCCCCCGCAACAGGTCACGCCACTGTCATTTTCAGCGCGCATCGTCATTTTTTCGCCCCGTTTCGCACGCCTTCGGCTATGAGGTCTTAAAATAGCGTTCCGGCGCGGCGTCGCGCCCCCGTCTTTTGCAAGCGAGTGAGATCGAGATGAGCACGAAAGTTTTTGTCGACGGACAGGAAGGCACGACCGGCCTGAAGATTTTTGAATACCTGTCGCAACGCGCCGACGTGGAGATCCTGCGTATCGAAGAAACGAAGCGCAAAGACCTCGAAGAGCGCCGCCGTCTCATCAATGCGTCAGACGTCACGTTCCTGTGCCTGCCGGATGTCGCTTCGCGCGAATCCGCTTCGCTTGTCGACAACGATCACACCGTGCTGATCGACGCGAGCACCGCGTTCCGCACTTCCGCCGACTGGGCCTACGGTCTGCCCGAACTGGCGCGCCCGCAACGCGAGCGTCTGCGCACGGCCAAACGCATCGCCGTGCCGGGCTGCCACGCGTCGGCCTTCGTGCTCGCCATGCGTCCGCTCGTCGAAGCCGGCGTGGTGGCGACGGACTTCGCCGCACACGCTTATTCGATCACCGGCTACAGCGGCGGCGGCAAGAAGATGATTGCCGACTACGAAGCCGGCGGCAACGACAAGCTCAAGAGTCCGCGTCCTTATGCGCTTGGCCTCACGCACAAGCATCTGCCGGAAATGGCCGCGCACACGGGTCTGACCTCGGCGCCGGTGTTCACGCCGATCGTCGGCGACTTCTACAAGGGCCTCGCGGTCACCACGTTCTTCTCTCCGAAACAGCTGGCGAAGAAGGCAACGCCGCAAGACGTGCGGGCGCTGTTCGCTGAGTACTACGCGGGCGAAGCGTTCGTGCGCGTCGCGCCGTTCGATGCCGAAGCCAATCTGGACAGCGGCTTCTTCGACGTGCAGGCGAACAACGACACCAACCGGGTCGACCTGTTCGTGTTCGGAAACGAAGAGCGCTTCGTGACCGTCGCGCGTCTGGACAACCTGGGCAAGGGCGCATCGGGCGCGGCGATCCAGTGCATGAACCTCGCGATCGGCGCGGAAGAAGAAAGCGGCTTGAAACGCTAAGCCGCTTTAGACAGTGACGGCAATTCGCCGTCACTCCACGAAAAAGCCGGTCTTTATAGACCGGCTTTTTTGTTTTTAAATCTCACCATTTAAATTCGCTCGTTGATTAAATCAGCATTAGCCCGCATTTTTTAAAAAAATGTAATCGTTACGTAGATTCATTTCCGGTAATTAATTCCAGAAATCAAAATACTGAGCATAGTTTTTCGCTTAGGGAAATTCCTGATTTTTTCGCGAACGGTCGCTCGAAAATCATAGAGCCATTTTGCCATAACGCTTACCCATCAGGGGCGTGAGGCAATGCAACAGTATCACCTTTCCCGGCGAAATTTCCTTTTTTGTTTAAAATGGCTGCAAGCGCCCGCACAGTGCGTGCGAGCCAAAATTCGCGCTGTTTGAATTAGTTTTTTTAGATGGCTTATTCAATTGACAGCCATTAAACACGAAGCGAAATTATCTCGCGCCATTACACAAAGGGAGTCGGCAGCATGTCGCACGCCATTACTCGAGGCTTGGCAATGACCATTGCCACCGCGCCATTTCTAATCGCTTGCGGCGGCGGCAAAGCCGACAATCCCAGTACGATCAATGCGCCCGCAATGCTCCGGCGCGAGCTGCGGCGTGCAAGGTCCGCCCGCCACGGGCACCACGGCCGCCCTGTGTCCCGCGAGCGCCGACATCGTCAAGAGCTCCTTCCTGGGTGGCGCGGGCAGCGGCGAAATCGTGCAGTTGAACATCGACGCGACAGCGATGACGTACACGCTGAAGTGGCTCGAATCGCCAATTCCGCTGACCAGCGCGAGCGTCTCGCTGACCCGCAAGGGCACGCAAATCACCAGCGCGGTGATTCACCCGCCCACCGGCATGCTACCGACCGCCGAGCAGACCCGCTGCGCGTTCATCCTCGGCGCGGGCACCGGCACCGCTTCGGACGGCACGACCTACACGACGCCCGACTTCGTCCAGAACTCGAATCCGCCGCTGATCCTCGTCGGCCAGGGTGTCGCCGGCGGCGGCATTCCCGGCGCGACCGTCGAATACGCGGGCATCACGCTGCTGCCGGGCGTCACACTCGGCGCAGTCAACAAGCGGCATTTCGACTTCTATCCGTTCCTCGGTTTCGCGAGCACGACCTCGGACCTCTCCAAGCTGCCCGGCACCTATAACGGCTTGCTGTATCACCTGTCGCCGACGGCGAACTACGAAACCGTCGCCACCAGTTCGGTCGAAACGTTCGATGCCAGCGGCAACTGCACATCGCCCAGCTCCACGGGCTGCCTGAGCACCGGCACCGCGCTGACGCTCAACAGTAACGGCTATTTCGACAGCAGCAATCCGCCGCAGATCGTCCCAAGTGGCGGCAACCCGGCGCCGCTGCGCACCGGCAATTTCGGCACGGCTCACATGATCCTCGGCCAGATCAACGGCGCGACGGTCCCGCTGGTGGTGCGCACCGGCTACGTCGACACGAGAAGCCTGCTGGCCGCCAAGGTCGACGACGAATCCGGCATCGCGATGCTCGCAGCGGCCACGCCGCTCGCCGCGGGCGGCTACGTCGGCGCGGATTCGAACTTCAAGTACACCGCGACCTTGATTCAAGGCACGGTCGGCACCGTCATCAACCCGTCCACCTCGGCGGCGGAAAGCAACTTTGGTCTGGGCTACGGACTGCCCAGCCCCGGCCTCGTCGGCGTGCAGGACACCAACGGCAAAACTGGCCTCGCGATCGCATCGGCCGGCCTCTACGCGGCGGTGATCCAGGGCACGGAAAACGGCGGCATCACGTCCACCTCGGCCAACGCGGATACGTCGAGCGCGCCGTACTTCGGCATCGGCCCGCAGATCAGCAGGTAACGCAAATCGACCACGCGCATCGATTCAGCACTTCGCGGGACGCGACATAAGCCAAGCAAAAGATGGCCGACAGGGAGCCGGCCACACACAACGAAAAAATTCTGGAGGCGGTATGAATTGGAGAATCCTTTCGGTGCTCGCTCTTGCTGCACCGTTGCTGGGGGCGTGCGGTGGCAGTGGTGGCAGTGGTGGCGGTGGCGGCGGTGACGGACCGGTGACGGAAGTCCGTTTGTGTCCTGCGTCGCTCGACTACGGCACCGTGTTCACGGGCGGTGGCGGCGACGGCGAACTGGTCAAGCTTCAGCTCGATACCACGAAGATGACGTGGCAGATCAATTACATCGAGTCGCCGATTCCGGAGACCACCGGCACCGTCGTACCGACCCGCGCCGGCCAGACCGCAAGCGGCACCTTGACTCAGGAAACCCTGCTGCCGACCAACAAGCTCAACCAGTGTGCGTTCCGCCTGAATGGCGCGAGTCTCGATCCGAATCGTCCGGCGCGGATTTTCATCGGCGAAGGCGTGGCGGGCGGCACGATTCCCGGCGCGGAAATTTCGTTCGGCGGGATTCTCGGCGTAGGCGCGGTGCCGGATACAACGTTTCCGTACTACCCGTTCATCGGCTTCTCGTCGATTGAAACGAATCTCGCGAACGTGGCCGGCACCTACAACCAGCTCGGCTATCACCAGGTTCCGTCGCAAAACTTCGCGCCGGTCGCGGTCGATTCGAAGATCACGATCAACGCGGACGGCACGTGGACAGAGTGCGACAACTCCGGCATCAACGCGGGCACCTGCCAGCAGCCTGGCGGCAACTTTGCGCAGGCCGCCGACGGCAACGGTGCGTTCCAGACCAACAACTTCCAGGGCCAGGCGAAGCCGACGCTTGCGGCCACGCCGGAAGCTCGCGGCTACATGATCGTCGGCAAGCTGAAGAACCAGTTGGTGCCGATCCTCGTGCGCACGGGCGCGGCGAACTCGTCGGTGACCGCGCCGCAAAACGGCGCGCTCGGCCCCTACGCCGACGACGAATCGGGCATCTCGATCCTGTCCCCGCAAAGCTCGCTCGCGGTGAACACGCAGAACGGCGAGTACATCGGCGTGGATAGCCAGTTCGACTATCGCACCACCGCGCTCGAGGGCACCGAGGCCACGCTGCTGGATCCGTTCAACGCGTCGCAGGCATCGCTTGCGACTGCGCTGAATCTGGACTTCACGCAAGCGGTGCCGGGCGTCGTGACGACCACGCGCGTGGGCGCATCGATCGGCAACACGCCGACCGGAAAGATGATCTTCACAGGCGGCGTGGTCGGCTACCTCGATCTGACCAACGCGGCCTCACCGTACTTCACGATCGGCGCCTTCGTCCAGTAACGGCGGAGCATGCGCCGCCCATCCGCAACGAGGCGTTCGCGTCCCGGCTGTCGCACGAGAAACGCAGCGGCAGCCGGCGCCCCACGAATAGCCGGCGCACTGGCCGGGCCGAGCGCCCGCCGCCGCTCGTCACGTATTCACGTGTGATGGGCCGCGCGAGCGCCTGAGGAGAAACAACATGAAGAAAATCCGTCTCGCGATCCTGGCCACGGTTCTGTCAGCCAGTGCGCACGCCCAGCATGCGGGCGACAACGTCGTCGCGCTCGGCTGGTTCCATGTGATGCCGCAGGACTCGAGCACGCCCCTTACCACCTACGTCGCGCCGACGCCGATCAACACGCCGCTGCGCCTGCCGAGTTCGTTCACGTCGGCCGGCACGGGCCTGTCGACCAATAGCGCCGATACGGTCGGCCTCGTCTTCAGCCACTACCTCACCGATCACATCGCGGTGACGACGGTGGCGGGCGTGCCGCCGGTCTTCGAGATTTACGGACACGGCACGATCAAGCCGCCGGGACCGGCGGGCGCGCTCGGCCAGCAGGATCTGGGCGATCCGCAGGCCAATCCGATCGTGAAGAGCGTGCGCCAGTGGAGCCCGGCGCTGCTGTTCCAGTACTTCTTCAACGCGCCGACCGCGAAGTTCAGGCCGTTCGTCGGTATCGGCGTGTCGTACAACTGGTTCTCCGACGTCCAGCTCAGCGATAACTTCGTCAAGTCGACGCAGAACAACCTCGGCGCGGTGCTGGCCGCCGGCGCGGGCAAGCCGGGGCAGACGCAGGTGTCGGCGAAAGCGTCGTCGTCTTGGGCGCCGGTGTTCAATGCGGGGCTCGCGTACAACATCACCGATCACTGGGGTCTCGTGGCATCGGTCACGTACATTCCGCTGAAGACGACATCGTCGATCATCATCAAGGCGGCGGACGGCACGGAGCTGGGGGTGTCGAAAGCGGACCTGAAGGCTGATCCGATCATTCCTTCCTGGCCGTCTCGTATAAGTTCTGAGTTACCCGCCTGGACGGCAAAGCCGACGACCTGCCGCACGGGGCTGCCGGCTTTGGTTTTCCGAATGGGCGCTGAAGGTCGCCCATGCCGCACAATTCGGGGCAAAAAAAAGCCCGCCTATGTGGGCGGGCTGAATCCATATCAGAGGAGACATGGAGGAGACAAGACGTACTATAGCAAATAGTTTGGTGCGTCGCAACATACAAATAAGGGTTGACCCTCACTGTTACTTTCGAGCAACAGTGGCATTAAAACCTCGTGTCTCCCCACTAGCGGCGTGTTTCGGCCCTTTTGCAGGCTATTCGCCTAGTGGCGCACCAGCGCCATCATCGCGCCGAAACCGACGAACACACTGCCCGTCAGACGATTGAACATCCGCGCCACGCTGCGGCTCTTCAACCGGGCACCGATGCGCGTGCCGAAACCCGCGTACACCAGATACCAGCTGACCTCGATCGCCGCGAAGGTGGCGACGAGCACGCCGAACTGCGGCAGCTTGGGTAGCGCGGCATTGATGAATTGGGGCAGCAACGCGGCCGCGAACAGAATCGCCTTGGGGTTGCTGCCGGCCACCAGAAATCCGTTGCGAAACAACGCGAAGCGCGAACGCTCGGGCATGGCGGCGAGATCGTCGACGGTGCTGGCGGATGTTTCATCAGCCGGCGCACGCCACGCCTTGATGCCCAGGTAGACGAGGTAAGCGGCGCCGATCATGCGCAGCGCGTCGAACATGGCCGGCCACGCCGCGAGGAACACGCCGAGACCCGCAGCCGACACAGCCAGCATCAGCACCAGCGCCGACAGGCACCCTGCCATTGTCGCGCTGGCGCGGCGCAAGCCGTGCTGGGCGCCGTGGGTCATCACGAGCAGCATGTTCGGACCGGGAATCGCGGACACGACGAAGACGGTGGCGACGAATAGCCACCAGGTGTGCAGAGTCATTGGGATCGAAACGGGTTAGGATCGGGCGGCTATTATGCCCGGCCTTGTGGGTTCGCGGCGGGGTGCTGTGGCCGAGTGCGGCGGTTGCGTCGCGGTAGGCTCTGGGAGCGAGGGGCGCGCGGGATTCGCCGGGTTGGCCGGGTTGGCCGGGTTGGCCGGGTTGGCCGGGTTGGCCGGGTTGGCCGGATTGGCCGGGTTGGCGCGTGAGGAGCGTGGAACCGCGTCAACAAACGGCAACCGCTCAGCAGTCCCGGCCCGCCGTGAGCCGTGAGCCGTGAGCCGTGAGCCGTGAGCCGTGAGCCGTAAGCCGTAAGCCGTAAGCCGTGAGCCGTGAGCCGTGAGCCGCCAATCAGCCTATCAGCCTATCAGCGTCCGCTCCGAACTCGACCCTGCCCCCGCCCACATCCGCTACCGCCCAGCCCGCCGTGCAGCCACCTGCCCCAGCACCGCGAAATCCTTCTCGCCGTCGCCGTGCGCCACCGCTTCGATCAAACTGTCGCGCACTACGCTGGCGATCGGCATCGGGGTCGTCACCGCATCGGCTGCGGCCAGCGCGAGGCGCAGATCCTTCAGTCCGAGACGCGCCTTGAACAGTGCCGGCTCGTAGCGCTGCTCCGCGATCATCTTGCCGTAGCCCGAATAGACCGGCCCCGTGAACAGCCCGCTCGTGATGACGTCGAGAAAATCCTGCATCGCGAGACCATGCCCCGTGACCAGCGAAGCCGCTTCGCCGAGCGTCTCGACGGCGGCGCCCAGCATGAAATTCGCGGCGAGCTTCATCACGTTTGCCTGCTGCGGCAGCGAGCCGATGCGCCAGGTTTTCTGGCCGATCACGTCGAAAATCGGCTGAACCCGGTCGATCGACTCAGCCGGGCCGCCCGCCACGATCGTCAGCTTGCCCGCGGCCGCCACGTCGGGGCGCCCCAACACCGGCGCGGCGACGTAGTGGACACCGCGCGACGCGTGCGCGGTCGCCAGTTCTTCGGCCAGCGCCACAGAGATCGTCGCCATGTTCACGTGGATCAGCCCGCGCGGGGCGTGCTCCAGCAGCGACGCGGTGATGACCTCGCGCAGTGCGCTATCGTCGGCCAGCATCGAGAACACTGCGTCGCCCGCAAACGCTTCGGCCGGCGTGCCGACGACCCGCGCGCCGAGTTCGGCGAGCGGCTGCGCCCGTTCCGGCGAGCGGTTCCACACCCGCACCTGATGCCCGGCTTTCAAAATGTTTGCAACCATCGCGGCGCCCATCTCGCCGAGACCGATAAAACCGATGTCCATCTGTCGCTCCGTCTTCTAAAGAACTCGCAGTAAAGCACACCCATGCGACATGTGCAGGACAGCGCGCAACAAAACACAGTGCGATACTGCTGCGATGGTCACCGCGACATTCCGCTTCTACGAGGAACTGAACGATTTTCTCGCCCGGCCACTGCGCCGGCGGGCGTTCAGTTACGCCTGCGCGGCCGACGCCACCGCCAAGCACATGATCGAGGCGCTCGGCGTGCCGCATACCGAGGTCGAGCTGATTCTGGTGAACGGCGAGTCGGTCGGCTTCGATCATCCGTTGGCGGACGGCGATCGCGTCGCCGTTTATCCGAAGTTTGAAGCGCTCGACATTCAGCCGCTATTGCGCGTGCGTGAGCGGCCGCTGCGCGTGGTGCGTTTCATCGCCGATGCGCATCTTGGCGGACTTGCGCCGCTGCTGCGGCTGGCCGGCTTCGATACGCTTTACGACAATCACTTCCCTGACGCCGATATCGAAGCGCTCGCCGCCGCGCAGCAGCGCATCGTGCTGACACGCGATCGCGAACTGTTGAAACGCCGCAGCATCACGCATGGCTGCTACGTGCGTACGCTCCGGCCACGCGAGCAATTGCGCGAAGTATTCGAACGGCTGGATCTGGCGGGCAGCGCGCAGCCGTTCCGTCTATGTCTGATGTGCAATGCGCCGCTGCGGCGTATCGACAAGGAAGAAGTCGGCACCCGCGCGCCGGATGGCGTGCTCGAACGTCACAACCAGTTCGTCACCTGCGACGTGTGCCGGCGCGTGTTCTGGGAAGGCACGCATTGGCAACGCATGCGCGCGCTGATGGACAGCGTGGCAGCCGCGTCGGACCGCTCCGGCTGAGCGGCGCCCGCCGCTCGGATTGCCGCTAGCGCGACGCGTACAATGCGGGATTATCTATCTGGCAAAGGCCTTCCGTATGACGATGAAAAAAACCGACCTTGAAAAGAACAAGGCACTCAAGCTGAACAACGCGCTGAAACAGGTCACTGCGGATCGCTTCGGCAAAGCCGCGGCCGCCGAGCCGAAGCTCGATCGTCGCGAACAGCGCAAGCTCGATCAGGCGCAAGGCCTCGTCGCCTTCGCGTGCAAGCTGAACATCGAACTGGTCGAAGAATTGAAAACACGCGCCGCCTCGCATCCCGAAGGCATGACCGGACTGCTGAACGAAGTGATCAAGCGTGGCCTCGCCGGCTGATCCGCGCGCCGCAAAAAACCGCCGTTCCACGCAAAAAGGCCAGAGCATCAGCTCTGGCCTTTTTGCTGGCAACGCCTTGTTCCGCTCCCGCGCCGCCCTGGCAGACTTGCGGCGAATGGCGACGAAGGGGAGTGGCTCGCCCGACGACTCGGGCGTCTGCTTAGTTTTGCGTGCCCTTGTCGTTCGTGCCGGCGGCCGAAGCTGCTGCCGAAACCGGAGCGCGCTTGCCGTGCGTCTTCAGTTCCTTGGTGTGGTGCTTCTTCGGTGCGCTAGCTGCTGCGGCGGCCGGCGCTGCAGCGCCCGATGCCTGTGCGAAAGCTTGAACGGAGACCAGCGCGATCGATGCGGCTGCGAGCGAGACAATAACTTTTTTCATGTGTTGTTCCCCAAACCTGGACGACTGAGTCAATGTGAATGAATAAGCTGCACGGTAAAGCAGGCAGGGCTTCAGGCGCCTTCCCGCTCCCCGCGGGAGAGTATTACCCAGCGTAGGCGGTTTGTCATGCGCAAAACTCGATATGTATTTTCCGGGAGACAACTGCCTTTCGTCACGCTTTCAATCATTAAGCATCCCGTACTAGGTACATTCCCTAGGATGGCATTAGACGAGATTGCGCAACAGGCTGGCGGTTTCCAGCAAGGTGGGCAACACCCGCTGTAACGCGGCGCTCGCCGATTCCTGGCCGACCGGCATGCTGACGCTGATGGCCGCCACCACCGAACCATGCCGGTCGCGCAACGGCACAGCGACGCCGCGAACGCCCAGTTCGAGTTGCTGGTCGGTGACCACGTAGCCGTTGCGGCGGATTTCGCCGAGCACTTCGCGCAGCCGTTCGACCGTCGAATAGGTATGCGGCGTGAACACCGTTTGTCGTCCATTGCGTCTATCTGAAAGCCTGCGGGCCCGGCGAGTTGGGGGCGTGGTCCGTGCGTTGCGTCTGCGTGATGAATGCATGGCCGTTGCGCGACTATCGCGCGAAACGCCTGATCTGCGACGAACGTCCATTGGATTGCCCGCATCCAGCGCGATGCATAGCGCCGCGATTCGCAGCGTGGTTGTGCCGACGGTGGTCGGCCGCCCGCGTATCATGTTGCGATCCCAAACCGGCGGCCGAGCGCGCTCGAAACAGATCCGCCTCGTGTAGCACGCAGCATCATCGCGTCGCGCTGTTGGAAGCGCCTCGCGCAAGCCATCGACCCAGAAAAATTCAAAGCCTTTGAATCCCGATACCCGCCAACACCTGCGCGCCAATCTGCTGATGCTGATTGCCGCGATCATCTGGGGCTCCGCATTCGTCGCGCAACGTTTGAGTCTCGCCACGATCGGACCGTTTCTGTTCACCGGCCTGCGCTTCCTGCTCGGCGCACTCGTCGTACTGACGATGATCGTCTGCGTGCGCCCCTCCGCGCTCGCCGAACTGACGAAGCGCGAACCCGGCGGAGCACGTGAACTGCTTGGTGCCGGCGCGCTGCTCGGTATGGTGCTGGCCGTATCGATCTCGCTGCAGCAGATCGGCTTGCAATACACGAAAGTCGCCAATGCCGGGTTCATCAGTTCCCTATACGTGGTCATCGTGCCGCTGCTCGGCGTGCTGTTCAGGCATCGCACGGGACTCGCCACGTGGCTCGGCGCATCGCTCGCGGCCGTAGGCATGTATTTTCTGAGCGTCGACGAACACTTTTCGATGCTGTACGGCGACTGGTATCAGTTCGCCGGCGCACTCGTGATTTCCGTGCAGATGATGCTGGTCGGGCGCTTCGCATTGCGCCACGACACGCTGATGCTGGCTCTCGTGCAATTCGTGACGTGCGGGGTCGCGTGCCTCGTCGTGGGGCTCGTGATCGAACCCGTCAGTCTCGCCGTGCTGACGCGCGCCGCACCGACGATTTTGTACGGCGGGGCGCTGTCTGTCGGCGTCGCCTATACGATTCAGGTGGTCGCGCAAAGATACGCGGCGCCGTCGCATGCGGCGGTGATCTTCAGTATGGAAGGCGTGTTCGCCGCGCTCGCGGGGTTGCTGGTGCTCGACGAAACGCTGACCGCGCGCTCGCTGTTCGGATGCGCGCTGATGCTGGCGGGTTTGATTGTGTGTCAGGTGATGCCGGGCTGGCGACGCGGACGCGACCGCGTGTCCCGCGTGTCGTAATTCCGTAGGCCATCGTCCCTTTCTCCGCCGGAGCCGCGAGTTGTCCGCCCGTGGTTCGGCTGCCTCTTCGCGCTACGCCGCGCGAGGGTAAGCAAAGAAAGTCGGCGTACTCGGAGTATCGGCGGTTGGCGGAAACACGCACCAGCAACCGTCGTCGTGACGGAAGAAGAATAAGCTCCGTGAGCTTGTCCCGATGGAAGAAGTCTCGACGCGCACATAGCGCCGGCCCCCGTGACGGGTGCGGCTGAATTCGGTGACGTGCAGCGCATCGGACGGCGCGGGCGCGAGCCACTTCTCAACCAGAAAGCGCAGCGACTGCTCGCTTGCGGCTCTCATGATCCGCTCCGGACCGGCTTGTGCTGCTGCGTGTCGCGCGTGGACTCGGTGTCGTCGTCGGGGTCGGCGGCTTCCGCTTCACTTTCAGCGGAAGCGAGCGCCATCGCGCGATTGGTAGCCGCCGCCCGCAGCGTGCTGCAATGGGTAGCGTGCCGGATATCCGAGAGAAGCCGGACAAGCTGTCGTGCTGATCTGCGTTTCATACGTCCCCCGCACTGCACCAATAACTTCAGAAAACACTTTAACTCTATGCCTGGATCGGGCGTTGCCGAAATGGTTTTGACTAAATAGCAACAGTTGCGCTTGCAAAAAGAGAGACGCAATCTTTGTACCGTCCAGCTTCAATGTGCGCGTCCGGCGGGGACCGGTCTGTGCGCTGGCGAGCGCTTCGCGCATTGTGAAGTCACCGGGGAGCGGCCTGTGGAGAACTGTTCCGGTGCTCCGAGTTATCCACATTTGCCTCTGAATAACTTCGGGATAGCGCAGCGAACAGCCTGTGTGCGGAATCTTGATAAAACTGGCCGACGGGGAAGCCGGTTCAAAGTTATCCCAGCTTTGTAGTTTTTCTACAGATTCGTTCCGCAGGGTTATGGATTTCGCATGATGTTGATGTGACGGGAGATTCGGGAGTTATCCACAGAACGGGTTAACCCTTGTTAACTACTACTACATATGTATACGTCTGAAATAAAAGACATAGGATAAGTGCCGCGACGCGCTGCGTTCAAAGGCTGATCAGCGCTTGATCAGCCAAACCCAACCCCTCGACAGACACATCACGGTGCTACGCCAACTCCGCCTGCCGGTTGAACTGCAGCAGCTGCCTGATTGATCGCATCCGGCAAGCTGGGCACGAGCGCCGGCGTGATCACTTCGACCGGCCCAGGCAACAGCCGTGTTTCGATGCGATTGCTAGCGACCGGCTGGGTACGCACCACGGTTTGCAGATAGTGATCGACCAGACCGAAGAAACGGTCGTAGAACTTGCCCGACGGAATCGTCTCACTCGAGATCTTGACCATCGCATCGCTATTCGAGCGGATCGGTAGCGAGAGCGAGCCCAGCACACTGAGCCCGACACTTGCCGACGTATCGCTCTTCTTCAGCGCGAAGCCGTTCTGCACGGCATTGACGTAGACGATGCTCGTATCGCTCGCCTCTTCGCCCGGCGTGCACACCACGTGAAATTCAACGACAACGTGGCTATCGCCGGTCGGCTGGAAATTCTTGGTGCCGTCGACGGTGTCCGGGCGCAACATCGTCGTCAGATAGCCTTGGCTCAGCAACGCGCGGCGCGCGGCTTCGCAGCTATCGGTCGTGCTCGAATTGAAATTACGTGCGTAAGGGCTCGCGCCGGTTTCGAACAATTCCTGCTGGAATTTCGGCTGCGGCGTGCTGCTGCACGCGGCGAGGGTCAACAGCCCGAACAGGGCTGCGGTCGTGGTTCTGGAAAACGAGTTCAACATGGTCGATTGCAAGGGGCGCTGCGGGAGCGCGAATGGAAATGCATTGTAGAGCGGGTGGCCACGTGCGCGTGATCAGCGCGCAGCACAACTCTTACGCGATATGACGAGCGGTTTGCTTGGCGAATGCATCGTCATCGCCAACAGCAAAAGAGATGAAAGCTCGCGCCGCGCTCAGCGCTTCAGCGCGCCGCCGCTGACAAACCGGCCGACGCCGCGCCACGCACCGCGGCACCATTGCCCGCCGTCACGCTAAAGGCATTGGCCCAGGTGGCGGACGCGGCGCAATGGTCGCCTTCGCAAGTATCGTTGTGCGCATCCGGATGCGCGCCCGCGTCTTGCGACGCCACGGCTGAAGCGAAGTCTTCGACGCGCAAGCTCACCTTTTGCGCGTAAGCCTGCGATCCGCCATAACTTTTGAGCGCTGTGTTCAGGTCGCCGTTGGCCGAGCGCATGTAGCCGTACAGGATGGCCGAACCCGCTTCGATGTTCGCGGTGGGCTCAGTGAGGTCCTTGACGTTACGCAGCAGCCCGCGGTGGGCTTGCGGCACGACCTGCATCAGCCCGGTCGCGCCATTGGCGCCCTTGGCCTTTTCCTTGAAGCGGGATTCGATCGAAATGATGGCCAGCAGAAGCGCCGGAGGGAGGGAGTATTTGGAAGCGGCAGACTGCACCGCGTCGGAAATCTTTTGAGCTTTTTCCTTTGCCAGACCGAACTTGTGCGTCAGATACGCGGACATGCGGTCGGTGTTTTCGTCGGCCGTCGCGGTTTGCATCAGGCCGAGCGAAAGCACGATCAGGCAAAGTAACCGGCTCATAACGGAAGTCGGAAAAAGGGGAGGATTCGCGCATTATAGCGCCGCCTCGTGGAGAGGCTCCTGTCGGACGGAATTTCTCTTTTGAAATCAAGGCCGACAGGCATCCTGCACACTTTACCTTGAACGCTTCGCGTTCAGGTCGTAGTCGTCGTTGAGCTTGGTGAGGATGGCGGCGACATCGTCGATATCCTGCTCGGACCAGACCGGTCGCTCACCAGCTTTGCGCGTGAGTGGCTCGTCCGTCGTGTCGACGTTCACGCGTAAAGCGACCGGCAAGTCGTTGAACTTGTCGACTTTGCCGCGCGCATCCTTCGGATACCACTTCGCCGGATTGGTATCGCGCTGCACGTAGAAACGCAGCGCGTCTTTCAGCGTGTGGAAGCGGCCGTTATGAAAAAACACGTGACGGTCGCGGTATTGCGGAGCGACACCGACTTGAAAAGGCCGCAGTTGGTTTTGTCGCTCGACTGATCGGTGCGGATCGGCCGGCATAAACCCATGTCGAAGTACTTCAGATCGGCATTCACGCGCAACTCGGCATTGCGCGGCACGCCCAGCGCCTGGAAATTGAAATCGATGAACAACGGATGGGCGCCATTAACTCCCGGCTGGTCGATGTGACACGACGCGCAATCGCCGCCCGCGGGGTCGTCGAACAGTTTTTTGCCCCGCAATTCTTGTGCCGTTAGTTGCACTTTTCCGTCGAGATAGTAATCGAGCTTGCTCGTGTACGGACGGAAACTCGGGTGTTCCAGCTCGAAGCGTTCGATCGCATACATCGCCTGCGTGAACGCCTTGGTGGGGTCGGCAAAGATGTTCTGGCCGAACACTTCCTTGAAGCGCGCCGCGTACAGCGTGTGCTGCAGCTTGGCGAGCACTGCGGCGGGATCCTTGTTCGCCATCTCGTTCGGATTGAACAGCGGGAAGGTCGCCTGTCGTGCAGCTTATTGAAGCGGCCGTCCCAGCCGAAGCCGCCCATCGGCGCGTTGTCCGTTTCGCTGAGCCGTTCGGACAGGCTCGCTGCCTGCGGATGACTCCAGATGGGCGTGCGGTTGAGCACGTAGCGCAGGCTCGGCACGGCGCGCGTGCCTTGCGAGCGCATGTCAGGCCCACCGAGCTGCGCCGCGAGGCCGTTGGGCGGCCCATACGCGTGCGACGGGCTATGACAGCTCGCGAGGCCGACAACGACGCGTCGAAGAACATCAGCTTGCCGAGCGCGGCGGCGTCGCTATACGTCGTCGGTGCCGCGTCGACGGACGCCGCTGCCGCGGCTTGCGCGCCGAGCAGCAGCGTCGCATTGAGCAGAGCAGCAAGCGCCGCGCGCCGCAGCGCCCGGTGAATCGAGTTGCAGAAAACAGCATCGAAGCGCTTTACAGGTTCGTGAAAATGTCGCTGCCGAAGCCGACCAGACCAGCCTGCCCCGCATAGCCGAGGTGACCCAGCTGGAAGATGTCTTCGATGCTCTTGAGCATCGAGTAGTGGTTGTACTGCACCGTCGACACCGTGCCCGGCTTGATGAACTTCGAGATCATGACCGCACCGGTCTGATCGCCGCCGAAGCTTTGCTTGGTCAGGTTGATCGTCATGCCCTGGTAGGCGAGCGACGAGGTTTGCGGGAAGGTGCCAAGGTTCGGGCCCGGCTGCTGGCTACAGCAGGTGGTGCCCGCGAGGATCAGATCTTCCTCCTTGGCCGACGCAGTGACGGTCGCGTAGCTGCTTTCGTCGAAGTTGACGATCAGCAGGCCGTCCTTCTGGAATGCCGGCGAAGCGGTAATGATAGGCACCCATTTCTTCAGGAACGCGTCGGCGCTCGTCAGGCCGCCCGGCTGACCGTTCACGCAAGGCGCGTCGTGGCCGTCATCGCAGGTGTTAGGCGTGATCAGGTTGAAGTTCGCTGTCGTGGCGATCGACTGTTGAGATTGACAACGTTCTTCGCGCAATCCGGTGAATCGACGATCGAGTGGAAATACACGAACGGGTCGTGGCGCGTCGCGTACTGGTCGCCGAGCGGAACGGCTGCGCTGGGCGCTTCCTGGGTATGACGCATGTGCAATATCGACACATATCTGCAATAAATCGGTGATCGAGTGCGATGCATACGGCCGACGCTGGCTCGACCCGGCTGGCTGCCAAGCCGCACAGCCGTTGCATGACGGTTGCGTGGCCGGTTGAGGCCGCCCGGATTTGAGACAATGAACGCCGCCCGCGAGTGTCGCTCCGGGACAACCGGGTGTAGCCTTGACGTCTCACGCAGATGGCGACCCATTGAACAAGAGATGTTTTCAGGTATGAGCAAGATTGCTTTTATTCCCAGCGTGCCCGGCACGTCGGAGGACGATTTCGAAGTATCGGCGACGTCGAAGCTGGCCGGCTACCGGCGTTTTTTCGGCGTGTTGAAAGTGGTGCGGACCACCGATGGCCGCGTGCTGTTTCCCTTCGACGGCGCACCGGAATTTGGTCCGTACGCGACCAAGCTGGAAGCGATCGCGGCGGCCCAGGTGTACGGCGAGCACATCGTGACCAGCGACCTCGCGCGTCCGGAGTTGTAGACCCGGGCGTGCGGCTAGCTGTTGGTCGATTGCATCGTGCGATCGTTTCGGGAGCGACGAATGACCTGTCTGCGCGCAAAGAGCTTATTGGCCACGGGGTCGTGGAAAATCGCAGTGCCGAAGTTAGTGCTGATGGTCGCGCTGACGGCAGCATTCGGCGAGACCGGCTTCGCGCAGGATGAGGACGGCCATCCCGACGCCGCGCAAGCGGCGCTGAAACAAGCCGATATGGTTCACGCACAGGTTCGCGTCGCCGCGATCAATGCCGCCACCAATAGCGTGACGCTGCGTGCTCCGAACGGCGATCTCGCGGACGTTGACGTGAATCCGGCTCTGGCCGACGTGAGCCGGTTGCGGGTCGGCGACAGATTGAACGTGGCTTATCAGCAGGCACTGCTGCTCCACATCGACAATCTCGCGACCAAAGGTGTGCGGGAGCGGATCGAGACGACCGTGGCGATTCCGGCGTCAGCGGGGTTTGTGTCGTCAGCGCACAGGGTGCAGGTGGTTGCGACGGTGATGAAGATCGATCGCAAGAACCGTCTGGTGACGTTGCGTGGACCGAGGCATCAGCAGGTACTGCGCGCGGCCAGCGACATTCCGCTCGATGAGTTGAAAGTCGGCGACAGCGTACGCGCCGATTTCGTTTCGGCTGTGGCGGTGGAAGTGGTGAGGGATTGAGTCCGCAAACAAACAGAGCCCGGTCTGAATGGACCGGGCTCTGTTTGTTTTCAGCGTTAAAGCCGTCGGGATGCGATGGTTGTAGCAACAGCGAATGTGATAGCGGACGGCAAGCTATTCAAACGATGCTGGAGGACGCTGGAGCAGCCCCGCATCTTGCTGCGCCGGCGCATCAGCCAGAGGTTCGTCCCATAGGAACGCCCGTACTTGAGCATCATAGTGAGGTGCCGCTGTATCCCGTCCTCCGTCACCCAGATGATGAATCGATTCGTGTCTGGGTGCGGCTTTATCGTAATTGACATCTTCTCGGCCCTGCCAGAGGGCGTTGAGACAGACATCTCCCTCAAGCGCGTCTGATGGTTCCAACATCGTAAGCGCATCCGTCGGGCTAACGTGCCTCGTGAGACGACGCCTCTTCGGGGCTTTCGTAAATGTATGTAGCGACGCTGCGCCGGTGCAGCGCGTCCCCCAATTTCATCCGAAGGAAACTGCTTGTCGTGTATCGGGTCACGTCCGAGTAGTATCGAGCGACGAGGCCAGTCACCATTTCGGAATAGGCATCGATGACTTCAGGCGCTATCGAGAAATTGTCGTAATTGACGATTGCGTGAGGCTTGACGTTGATATTAGAAAGGGCCCGCTCGACCTCGGCACGGACTGCTTCAACGTCATCAACAGTCGTGACCTTGTGCCCTTCGAAGTTGATAAACAACATATTCTTATCGGCGTCGAAGCTGAACCGCTCGCTGAGCTTTAGCCTCAGCAGCATTGCCCGCAAGCCCATAGGCTTGTTTTCGAAGATGCGGGCATCCATCAGGCGCGGCGCCGACTTGATAATGGGAACGAAGCCCATCTGCGAAATGATGTCGCCTTGCAGGTCAACCCCCGGCGCAATTTCAACAAGTTCGAGTCCATCAGGCGTCAAGGTGAAGACGCATCGCTCGGTGATGTAGAGCACTGGTTGGTGACGCTCATTGGCATAACGGCCGCTGAAAGTTCGATGCTCGACAGCGTCGACGAATTTTTGGCTGACGCCATCCTTGAGAATCTGCAGACGGCCGTCTTTGATACTCACGTCGAGCTTGCCGGCATTGAACGTTCCCACAAACACGACTTTCTTTGCGGCTTGAGAGATATTGATGAACCCGCCTGCGCCGGCAAGCTTTGGCCCGAACCTGCTGACGTTAAGGTTGCCTTCGCGGTCTACCTGCGCGAGGCCGAGAAACGCAATGTCCAGCCCGCCGCCGTCGTAAAAATCGAATTGGTAGGGTTGGTCGATGATGGCGTCCGTATTGGTCGCCGCTCCGAAATTCAAGCCACCGGCGGGGATGCCTCCGATGACGCCGGGCTCAGTCGTCATTGTGAACAGGTCGCACACGTTTTCCTCGTTGGCGACGCTCGCTATACCCTCAGGCATCCCAATCCCGAGATTCACCACGCTGTTGGCCATCAACTCGAACGAAGCACGTCGCGCGATAATTTTTCGTTCGCTCATGGCCATTGTCGGGATCGAACTTGTCGCGATGCGGAGCTCGCTCGCGAAGCCTGGACTGTACGGCTCGGCGAAGGTTTGCCAGTGATTTTCCTGCTTTGCGACCACGACGCAGTCGACCAGAATCCCAGGTATCTTCACCTGTCTTGGATTCAGAGTGCCTGACTCGGCGATACGCTCGACCTGGACGATCACAATGCCACCGGAGTTACGCGCGGCCATCGCGATGGCAAGCGACTCAAGGGTGAGGGCCTCCTTCTCCATCGTCACATTCCCGTTCGCGTCCGCGGTGGTACCACGCACGATGGCAACGTCGACGGGGAAAGTTTTGTAGAGAAGGCAGTCAGCGCCGTTGACGGATATCAGGCTGACCAGGTCCTCCGTTGTCCGGGCGTTGAGCTTGCCGCCGCCGTTGCGCGGGTCGACGAACGTATCGAGCCCGACTGTGGACAAATGACCTGGCCGATGAGCGGCAATATCCCGAAACAGCTGGGAGATAACGCCTTGCGGGAGGTTATAGGCCTCGATGAGACCGTCAACGGCCAGACGTTGAAGGCCCGGAACAAGTCCCCAGTGACCACCGATGACCCGCCGAACGAGACCTTCGTGGGCCAAGTGGTTCAGCCCTTTACGGGCTCCGTCACCCTGACCGCCCGCGTAGACCAGCGTCAGGTCGCGAGGGGCGTCGCTTTCGCTGCCGCCCGAGTCAAGGAACAGCTGTTCCAGCGCGACGGCGATTTCCTCTGCGAAGCCAATGCCAACGAATCCACCGGTTGCTACGGTGTTGCCCGGACGAATCAGTCTGACGGCCTGTTGTGCACTGACGATTTTGCCTCGCGCGACACTGTTTGCCGTTGCCGGGAACGGGTGTTGAAAGCCTGCGCTCATGATGTCTCCAAACCGCACCATGGAGCCAGGCTCCGGCGCTATGTAGTAGTTGGGACCTGCTGTAACTCGACCGCGGTCTCTTTTCGTTGGTCGACGTTAAGTCGCCTATTGCCTACGGACGGCCGAAAGAAATTATCGGCTTAATGGTAAGAGTACACGCCTTGCCAGCACTTATTCCCTCGCCGCCTGCGCCTCGGCTTCCTCACAGCGGCGCGCCCCACGGTCTGAAGCATTACGCACGCTCGCCCATTGGAGAAATAGCTGACTAAACCAAAAATGCGTCTGTAAACAATAATAACAACTGCCAAATCCCGGATACTATCAATACATCAACTTAGGTTTGCCGGTTCTTAAGCATTTTCAAGCTGTTTGAGTTCATTTTGGCTGCGGAGTCAGTATCTATGCGAGTTGTCGTATTGGGCAGCGGTGTCGTTGGCGTAACAAGTGCGTTCTACCTTGCGCGCGCAGGCCATGAAGTGATTGTCATCGACCGTGAAGAAGGCCCGGCGCTTGAAACGAGCTTTGCAAACGCAGGGCAGATTTCGCCTGGCTATGCAGCGCCATGGGCAGCTCCTGGCGTACCACTCAAAGCAGTGAAGTGGATGTTTCAGAAACACGCGCCGCTTGCGATTAGGCCAGACGACGAAGACAAGCAGTTTCAGCTTCAATGGATGTGGCAGATGCTTCAGAACTGCACGGCCGAACGCTACGCAGTGAACAAGAACCGCATGGTCAGACTTGCGGAATATAGTCGCGATTGCCTGAAGGCTCTGCGAGCCGAGACGGGTATCCAATACGAAGGGCGCGCGGGCGGCACTCTGCAAGTTTTTCGCACCCAGCAGCAATTTGATGGCGCGGCCAAGGATATCGCCGTACTTAAAGAGGCCAACGTTCCGTACGAGTTGCTGAGCAGAGACGAGCTCGCCCGGATTGAGCCCGCACTCGCCGCCACTTCACATAAGTTGACGGGTGGATTGCGCTTGCCCGGCGACGAGACCGGTGATTGTCAGTTATTCACGACTCGGCTTGCGGCTCTGGCTCAGCAAGCTGGCGTCACGTTCCGGTACAACACTCAAGTCGAAGGTCTTGTTGTCGAGGGTGGCAAGGTTACCGGCGTGCGACATGGTGCCAAGCTCATTCATGCCGATGCCTTCGTAGTGGCGTTTGGGTCATATTCGACGAGCTTCCTGTCTGGAATCGTTAAGATTCCCGTCTATCCACTCAAAGGCTACTCAATCACTGCGCCAATCATCGATGAGAGACGTGCTCCGGTTTCAACCGTCCTTGACGAAACCTACAAAATCGCTATCACAAGGTTCGATAAGCGCATCCGTGTTGGAGGAATGGCTGAAATCGTCGGCTTTGATAAACGTCTTCGCGAAGCTCGTCGCGAGACGTTGGAAATGTGTGTGAACGACCTTTTCCCGGGGGGCGGCGATACATCGAACGCCACCTTCTGGACCGGACTGCGTCCCATGACGCCTGACGGAACTCCGATTGTTGGTAGCACCGCACTGCCCAACCTTTATCTGAATACAGGTCATGGCACGCTTGGCTGGACCATGTCATGTGGCTCGGCCCAGCTTCTCGCGGACCTGGTATCCGGAAAGGAGCCTGCTATCCAGCACGATGACCTGAACGTTTTTCGCTACGCGAAGGAACCTCAGGCTCCAGCCGACTTTAACCTCAACTAGGCGACGTAGTGCCATAGCAATCGTCCCGCGCGTGACATGCCTATCTTGACGCGCGTTTTGCTGCGCAAAAGTTCAATTTCAAATATTGTCTCGAGAGAAAGGCCGTGCCGCGCCCGATTAAAGCGTTCCTCCGCCCCAACGCTGTACGACACAACCTCGATGTCGTCAGACGGAGAGCCTCGGAATCGCAGGTCTGGGCCGTCGTTAAAGCGAACGCGTATGGCCACGGAATTGAACGCGTTTATCCTGCCCCTCGAAGCGGCAGACGGCATCGCGTTGCTTGACCTCGACGAGGCGGTGCGGGTTCGCCAGTTGGGGTGGAAGAAACCAGTTCTTCTGCTTGAGGGAATCTTCAATCACAGTGACGTACAAACAGCAGAAGAATTCGACTTGACCGTGGCCGTGCATTGTGACGAGCAACGCGAACTGATTGTCTCGGCAATGCCGAGACGTCCGATTGATATTTATCTGAAAATGAATTCGGGCATGAACCGCCTTGGATTTGCACCGGAAAACTTCCGTGAGGCGTGGAAACGCGCATCAGCCTCACCGGGAGTCGGTGCCATTTCGCTCATGAGTCACTTTGCCAATGCAGATGAGGAAGAAGTGGACTGGCAGCTGGCCCGATTCGATGAAGCAACGCGGGACATCCCCGGGCGACGAAGCCTATCGAACTCCGCAGCTGCTTTGTGGCACAAGCGCGCGCATCGCGATTGGGTAAGACCCGGAATTGTTCTCTATGGCGGTTCTCCATCGGGTCGTGCCAGTGCCGTTGCAGATGTGTCGCTACGCCCTTCGATGACGCTGAGCAGCGAGATTACCGGGACGCAGACGATGCGAGCCGGCGAGACAGTTGGATACGCCCGGACTTACAAAGCCGAGCGCGAAACCCGTATCGGAGTTGTTGCATGTGGATACGCCGATGGTTACCCGCGGCACGCTCCGAGCGGCACCCTGTTGCAGTGGATGGAGTATTAACTCGGACCGTTGGCCGGGTGTCCATGGACATGCTTACGGTGGACCTGACTCCGTGTCCTCTCGCCAGGATTGGCTCGAAAGTCGAGCTCTGGGGCGAACAGGTCAAGATAGACGATGTCGCCTCCTCGTCCGGCACGATTGGATATGAACTGATGTGTGCGTTAGCGCGCAGGGTTCCAGTGACGGTTACTGATGCGATGGCTGCTTGAGAAGCAACTCGTAAGCGACTGCGCTCCGCTCGAGTGTGTCACGGTTCGCAAAGAAACCTGTTCAGGAAAAGAGTACCTTTTCGCGGACCCCGGGTCCGCAAAAGCCAACCACCTCCCCCTTCACTCCACCGTCACCGATTTCGCCAGATTCCGCGGCTTATCCACATCCGTGCCTCGCGCACACGCCGTGTGATATGCCAGCAATTGCAGCGGCACGACGTGCAGAATCGGCGACAGCAACCCATAGTGCTCCGGCATCCGGATCACGTGCAGCCCTTCATCGTTGACGATCTTCGTATCCGCATCGGCGAACACATACAGTTGACCGCCGCGCGCACGCACTTCCTGAATATTCGACTTCAGCTTCTCCAGCAACGCGTCGTTCGGCGCGACCGTCACCACCGGCATCGCTTCCGTCACAAGCGCGAGCGGCCCGTGCTTCAGTTCGCCGGCCGGATAAGCCTCGGCGTGGATATACGAAATTTCCTTGAGCTTCAGCGCGCCTTCGAGCGCGATCGGATAATGCATGCCGCGCCCGAGGAACAGCGCATGCTCCTTGCGCGAAAACTCTTCCGACCACGCGATGATCTGCGGCTCCAGCGCCAGCACGCTATTCAACGCAGCGGGCAAATGGCGCAGTTGCTTCAGGTAGCCGGATTCCTGCTCCTCGTTCAGATGCCCGCGCAGCTTGGCAAGCGTAGCCGCCAGCACGAACAGGGCGACCAGTTGCGTCGTGAACGCCTTGGTCGACGCCACGCCGATCTCGCGGCCCGCGTGTGTCAGGAACGACAACTCCGTTTGACGCACCATCGCACTCGTGCCGACGTTGCACACCGCCAGCGTGTGCTTGTGTCCGAGCGACTGCGCATGCTTGAGCGCCGCGAGCGTGTCCGCCGTCTCGCCCGACTGCGAGATCACCACCACCAGCGACTTCGGATTCGGCACCGACTCACGGTAGCGATACTCGCTGGCAATCTCTACCTGGGTCGGAATCTTCGCGATCGATTCGAGCCAATACTTCGCGGTCAGCCCCGAGTAATAGCTCGTGCCGCACGCGAGGATCAACAGGCTGTCGATCTGCGCGAACACGTCGCCCGCACCCTCGCCGAAAATCGACGTGTCGAACGAATCCGCTTGCGGGATCGTGTCGGTGATCGCGCGCGGCTGCTCGAAGATTTCCTTCTGCATGAAGTGACGATACGGGCCGAGTTCGACCGCGCCGCCATAGGCCGCCACCTGACGCACCTCGCGTTGCGCATCGTTGCCGTCGCGATCGGCAATACGCACGCCGTCGAGCGACAGTTCGCACACGTCGCCTTCTTCGAGGAAGATGAAACGTTCAGTGCTGCCCGCGAGCGCGAGCGCGTCCGACGCGAGGAAGTTCTCGCCGTCGCCGAGCCCGACCACTAGCGGCGAGCCCTGGCGCGCACCGACCACCGTGTTCGGCTGATCCTTGTGCAGCACTGCGATCGCATACGCGCCGTGCAGTTGTGTGATGGCTTCACGCACGGCGGCGAACAGATCGCCGCGATACACGCTGTGGATCAGGTGCGCGATAACCTCTGTGTCAGTTTGCGAGACGAACTCGTAGCCCTTGCCGCGCAGCATTTCGCGCAGCGACTCATAATTCTCGATGATCCCGTTGTGTACCAACGCGACCGCGTCTTTCGAGAAGATTGGATGCGCGTTGTCCGTGACAGGCGCGCCATGCGTCGCCCAGCGTGTATGCGCGATACCCGTGCCGCCTTCGAGACGGCCCTCGTGCACCTGAGCGTCGAGATCGGCGACACGCGCCACGCTGCGCGCGCGGGTCGGCCCGTTCTGGCCCAGCACGGCGACGCCGCATGAATCGTAGCCACGGTACTCGAGGCGCCGCAGTCCTTCAATCAGGACGGAAACAATATTACGTTGCGCAACCGCGCCGACAATGCCACACATGGCTTATTCCTTTTCAGTGCTGGGTTTCAAGGAGCGCGCTGCGCGCGCGCGTCGTGTCCATCAGCCCTTCTTCTTGGTCGGGCGTACATAGCCCGCCTTGCTGGTTTGCGTCTTGTCGTTCAAAACCAGGGCGTTGGCTTCGACGTCCTTCCAGACCGTGGTGCCCGCCGCGATCGTCGCGCCGCGCTTCACCCGGACCGGCGCAACCAGTTGCGTATCCGAGCCGACGAACACGTCGTCCTCGATGATCGTGCGGAATTTGTTCGCGCCGTCGTAGTTGCAGGTAATGGTGCCCGCGCCGATATTCACGCGCGCGCCGATATCCGCATCGCCGATGTACGTGAGGTGGTTCGCTTTCGAGCCGTGGCCCAGCACCGCGTTCTTCACCTCGACGAAGTTACCGACATGCGACTCGTCCTGCAGCGACGCGCCTGGCCGCAGGCGTGCATACGGTCCAAGCACGACGTTCGCGCCGACCTCGGCGCCCTCGATATGTGTGAACGCATCGACGCGCGTGCCGGCGCCAAGGCTCGCATTGCGGATCACGCAGTTCGGGCCGATCGTGACGTTGTCGGCCAGCGTCACGCGGCCTTCGAACACGCAGTTCACGTCGATCGACACGTCGCGGCCGCATTCGAGCGTGCCGCGCACGTCGACGCGCGCCGGATCGGCCAGCGTTACGCCCGCAACTAGCAACGAATCGGCGACGTTGCGCTGATGAATCCGTTCGAGTTCGGCAAGCTGCTGCTTGCTGTTCACGCCGAGCGTTTCCCACTCGTCGTCCGGCTGCGTGGTGACGACTTCGAGCCCGGCTTCGATCGCCATCTCGACCGCGTCGGTCAGATAGAACTCGCCTTGCGCATTGTCGTTTTTCAATGCCGCGAGCCAGCCGGCGAGTCGCTCGGTCGGCGCGACGATGATGCCGGTGTTGATCTCGGCAATCAGCAATTGCTCGGCGTTCGCGTCTTTCTGTTCGACGATGCGCAGCACCTTGCCGTGCTGATCGCGCACGATGCGCCCGTAACCGGTCGGGTCGTCGAGCGTAACGGTAAGCACACCATAGCCGCCCTGCCCAGCGCGCCCGGTCAGCGCGTGCAGCGTGCTGGCGCGCGTGAGCGGCACGTCGCCGTATAGCACCAGCGTGGGCGCGGACGGATCGAGCAGCGGCAGGGCCTGCTGCACTGCGTGGCCCGTGCCAAGCTGCTGCTCCTGCACGGCGAATTGAATGTCCAGCGCCGCGACCGCCTCGCGCACCGCTTCGGCGCCATGACCGATCACGACGACCAGACGCGCAGGCTTGAGCGAGCGAGCCGTGTCGATGACATGAGCAAGCAATGGCCGGCCGGCCAGAGGATGGAGCACCTTGGGAAGCGCGGACCGCATGCGCTTGCCGGTGCCTGCCGCCAAAATCACGATGTTCATGGCGTCGGCAAATTAGTCAGTTTGTGGCCGACGATTCTATCACGCACCACATGGTGAAAAAGGCGCGCTGGCGCGCACTTCTCGCCAGTGAAATAGCCCGGAAACGCCCGTTTTCCGGGCGTTTCCGTCACAGATCGTCGAACTGTACGATCGAGATCGGCTTCGCTGCGTTGAGCGGTGCGCCGTCGTCGTTGCCGGTCGAACACGGCTCCTCGTCGAACGCGATATCGCCCTGCGGATCGGCCTCGCCGTTCGCGCGCAGGCCCGCGAACGGGAACAGCTTGTGATCCATCAAATGCGACGGCACGATGTTTGACAGCGCATTGAACATGTTCTCGATGCGGCCCGGAAAACGCTTCTCCCAGTCGCGGATCAGCGCCTTCATTTCCGCGCGTTTCAGGTTCGGTTGGCTACCGCACAGATTGCACGGAATGATCGGGAATTCGCGCAGCTCCGCGTACTTTTCCAGATCGGTTTCCTTCACGTACGCGAGCGGGCGGATCACGATGTTCTTGCCGTCGTCCGATTGCAGCTTGGGCGGCATGCCCTTCAGCTTGCCGCCGTAGAACATGTTCAGCAGCAGCGTTTGCAGAATGTCGTCGCGATGATGGCCGAGGGCGATCTTGGTCGCGCCGAGTTCGCCAGCGACGCGGTACAGAATGCCGCGCCGCAGCCGCGAGCACAGCGAGCAGGTGGTCTTGCCTTCCGGCACCAGCCGCTTGACGATGCTGTAGGTGTCCTGGTTCTCGATGTGAAACGGAATGTCGAGCTGCTTCAGATACTCGGGCAACACGTGCTCGGGAAAGCCCGGCTGCTTCTGGTCGAGATTCACCGCGACGATGTCGAAGTTGATCGGTGCGCGTTCGCGCAACCGCATCAGGATCTCGAGCATCGCGTAGCTGTCCTTGCCGCCCGACAGACAGACCATCACCTTGTCGCCTTCCTCGATCATGTTGAAGTCGCCGATCGCCTCACCGACCTGGCGCGCGAGGCGCTTGAACAGCTTGTTGTTCTCGTACGCTTCCTTCTGCTCGCGGCGCGTGAGCGGCGACTTGGCCTTCGCGGCGGGCACGCCGGCCTGCGTGGCGTCGATGGCGGTAGCAGTCTGGACGGCCGCGCTGTCGTTCAGGATTTCCGGAGCGTTCATGGGTCAATCCTCTTTGATTCGGAAGACTTCGACGCCCACCGCGTCGCAGTCGGGATACACGTCCGGCTTCTCGGTCGACACGCGCGCGGCCCGCACCTGCGGATGCTCGAGCATGGTCCTGACGAGGTCGTCGCACAGCGTTTCCTGCAAGTGGATATGGCCTTGCTCGACGCGCCGCGAAATGGTGGAGCGCATGAAGTCGTAGTCGACGACTTCGTTCAGCTTGTCCTGAACCGGCGTGGACAGCGCGAGCGGCACGAACAGTTCGACGTTGATCACGACGCGCTGTTCGCCGCGCTTTTCGAAATCGTGCACACCGATGTTGATGTGCACTTCGTAGTTGCGCAGAAAGAGCCGGCGGCAATCGGCCAGCCGGGGGTGCGAAAGAGCGGCAAACATGTTCGTTCCAGTCGAAGAAAGCGTGCGGGGCACGCAAAGGGGCGCTTCACTGCGCGGCGGCCGCCCGTGCAGGCAGGCCGCGCGCGCTTCAGGCGCCCGTCAAAAACATTACGTCGCGCGGCAGCGGCACGAGATGCTGCCCGCCGTCGACCACCAGCGTCGTTCCGGTGACGCCGGCTGCATCCGCGAGATACAGCGCGGCGGCGACAATGTCCTCGGGCCGCGACGCACGGCCCAGGGGCGTAATACGGTGAGCGGCGGCAAAACCGTCTTCGGTCTGATCGCCGGATTGCATCGTCAGACCGGGCGCGAGCCCCACCACGCGCACTTTCGGCGCCAGCGCCTGCGCCAGCGCGACGGTGGCGGTTTGCAGCGCCGCCTTCGAGAGCGTGTAGGACAGGTAATCCGGATTCATGTTGTACAGCTTCTGATCCAGCACGTTGATCACCACGCCGCGCTGGCTCTCGTCGGTGCGCGCGGCCTCCGGGGTCGCGTCGAACAGCATGCGCGCAAGCACCAGCGGGGCGCCGAGATTCATCGCGGTCAGCTTCAGCAGCAGCTCGTAGCCGACATTGCGCGCGGTGTCTTCCTCGAAGCGCGACGCGTTGTTGACGATGCACACCGGCCGGCCCAGCGCGGCGGTGCAGGCCGGCAACAGCAGCTCGACCTGCGCCTCGTCGCCCAATTCCGCGTGCAGCGCGACCGCCCGGCGGCCCAGCGCGGCGATTAGCGCGACCACTTCGTCGGCCTCTTCGCGCGACGCGCCGTAGTGGACAGCCACATCCCAGCCGCGCGACGCAAAGCCGAGCGCGAGCGCGCGCCCGATGCGGCGAGCGGCGCCGGTAATCAGCACGACGCGCGGCGTTTCAGGCGCGCGGGCAGCGGCAGTGTCCAGAGAGGCGGTCATTTACAATGTGCGGATGAATCCGAAAGCTCACCAACCCGACAGTTTACCTGCTCCCGGCCCAAGCGCGCTTGCGCAGTCCGAAGCGCTGGTCGCGCGAATCCGCGCGGAACTCGACAGCGCCGGCGGCTGGCTGCCGTTCGACCGCTACATGGAGCGCGCGCTGTACGCGCCGGGACTCGGCTATTACAGCGGTGGCGCGCGCAAATTCGGGCTGCGCGGCGACGACGGCAGTGACTTCGTCACCGCGCCGGAATTGTCGCCGCTATTCGCCGCGACGCTGGCGCGCCCGCTCGCCGAAGCCTTGCAGGCAAGCGGCACGCGCGACGTGATGGAGTTCGGCGCGGGCACGGGCAAGCTGGCCGCCGGCTTGCTCAACGCGCTCGACGCGTTGGGCGCCGGATTCGACAGCTACTCGATCGTGGATCTGTCCGGCGAATTGCGCGAACGTCAACGCGAGACGATTGCGGCCACGGCGCCCGCGCCGCTCGCGAAAGTGCGCTGGCTGGACGCGTTGCCGGAGCACTTCGAGGGTGTGGTGATCGGCAATGAGGTGCTGGATGCGATGCCGGTGCGGCTATTCGCGTCGAGCGGCGGCGTCTGGCACGAGCGCGGCGTGGTGTGGCGCGACGGCGCGTTCGCGTTCGACGACCGGCCGGTGTCCGCTTCGGCGGACCTCGCGCTGCTGGCGGACATCGACATTGGCGGCGGCGACTACGTGACCGAAACGCACGAAGCCGCCAGCGCGTTCACGCGCACCATTTGCACGATGCTCACGCGCGGCGCGGCATTTCTGATCGACTATGGTTTTCCGCGTCACGAGTACTACCATGCGCAGCGCGCGCAAGGTACGCTGATGTGCCATTACCGTCATCGCGCGCACGGCGATCCGTTCGTCTATCCGGGCTTGCAGGACATCACCGCGCACGTGGAATTCACCGGAATCGCCGAGGCCGGCGTCGAGACGGGTGCCGACTTGCTGGGCTTCACGTCGCAAGCGCGGTTTTTGCTGAATGCGGGGATTACCGAGGAACTGTCGGAAATCGATCCGGCCGACACGACGAGGTTTCTGCCTGCGGCAAATGCGGTGCAAAAGTTGTTGTCCGAAGCGGAGATGGGCGAATTGTTCAAGGTGATCGCTTTTTCGCGCGGACTGGAAGACACGCTGCAAGCGTTTTCCAGCGGCGACCGCTCGCATACGTTGTGATTTTTGCCTTATTGGGCGTTTGGAACTCGCGATGATTCGCTGGCTGTTGACTACGTTCGTGGCGGTGGCAGTGCTGTCGAGCTGCTGGCCGTGGCTCAGGAAGCTCGGCATTGGCCGCCTGCCTGGCGACGTGACCTTGCGCCTGTTCGGCCGCGAGTACCCGTTTCCTTTTATGTCGACGCTGGTGTTGTCGATGCTGCTGTCGCTTCTGGCGCGGGTGTTGTAAGTTCTTTGTGGTCGGTTTGCCTTTGATCACGGCGGCATGCGCCGCGTCAAAGGCTAGCCCGGGAAAAGCGCTCTACCCCAGCGCCACTTCCACCGCGCGAACGCGCTCCTGATGCACGGCGTCCTTGATGCCGGCAGGCGCATCGGCCAGCCGCTTCGCCACCGCGCCAGCATCCACGCCGCGGGCCGCGACGAGCGCTACTCTGAGCCGCTCGGCTTGCGGATAGTCGCGCATCTCGAACCCAAGCCGCCCACGCGCATCGGCCTCGCAAGCCTGCAACGCTTCGGCGAAACGCGCCGGTTTGCGGATCGCGTCGCAACGCTCGATCAACCTCACCAGCGCCGCAGCCCCCATCTCCATCACGCGATGAATGTTGCCGTGCTCGCGCGCTACCAGCAGCGCGAGGTCACGACAGTCGTTGGGCACGCGCAGCCGCTCGCAGAGCGGCTTCAGCAGATCGACACTGCGCCCCTCATGGCCGATATGCCGAGGCAATACGTGCTCGGGCGTGGTCGCCTTGCCGAGGTCGTGCGCCAGTGCGGCAAACCGAACCGGTAACGCATAGCCCTGCTGCGCGGCGTGATCGATGACCATCATCACGTGCACGCCGGTGTCGACCTCGGGGTGATAGTCGGCCCGCTGCGGCACGCCGAACAGCGCGTCGATCTCCGGCAGAATCCGGGCTAACGCACCGCACTCGCGAAGCACCTCGAACATGCGCGACGGCTTCTTCTCCATCAAGCCGCGCGACACTTCCTGCCACACGCGTTCGGCCACCAGCGCATCCACCTCGCCGTCGGCGACCATCTGGCGCATCAGCGTGAGCGTCTCCGGCGCGACCGTGAAGTCGACAAAGCGCGCGGCGAAGCGCGCGATGCGCAAAATCCGTACAGGGTCTTCGAGAAACGCATCGCTGACATGCCGGAACAGCCGCGCCTGCAAATCGGCTTGACCATTGAACGGGTCGATGATCGGACCGGTCAACTCACCATCCGGGCGGACCTCGCGCGCCATCGCGTTGATCGTCAGATCACGGCGCGCAAGATCTTCTTCGAGCGTGACGTCCGGCGCATAGAAGAACTGGAAGCCGTGATAGCCCGCCGCCGTCTTGCGCTCGGTGCGCGCGAGCGCGTATTCCTCGTGTGTCTGAGGATGCAGGAACACCGGAAAATCCTTGCCCACCGGACGGTAGCCCTGCACCACCATCTGCTCGGGCGTCGCGCCGACCACCACGTAATCGCGGTCCTGCACCGGCACGCCCAACAACTCGTCGCGGATCGCGCCCCCTACCGCGTAGATATTCATGGGCATACGTCTTGGTACGGAATCGCGTAGGTGTCGCTGCGCGCGGCGTCGATCCATGCCTGCGCCGCGGGCAACGCGGTGATCCGCTCGACGTAGGCCGATGAGGTGGCGGACAACGTCGGCTGCCACGTGTTGAAGCGCATCGCGACCGGCGCGTACATCGCGTCTGCAATGCTGAACTCGCCGAACAAAAATGGGCCGCCATGCGCGTCCAGGCAGTCGCGCCAGATGGTCTCGATCCGCGCGATGTCGGCCAGCGCGCCCGGGGTCGCGTTCTTGCCAGGGAACGACGCGCGAATGTTCATCCACATGTTCGAGCGCAACTCGCCGAAGCCCGCATGCATCTCCGCGCTCACACTACGTGCACGAGCGCGCGCCGCCGCGTCGCGCGGCCACAGCGCGTGCTGCGGGAAGCGCTCGGCCAGCGTCTCGGCGATCGCCAGCGAATCCCAGGTGGCCTGCCCCGCGTCGTCGATCAGACACGGGACCTTGCCCGGCCCCTGCGGCGCGTGAACGAGGATAGCCGCGGTCGTGCCCGGTTCGCCCAGGTGGATCAACACCTCTTCGAAAGGGATGCCGAAATGCTTCAGCAGCAGCCACGGCCGCATCGACCACGACGAATAGTTCTTGTCACCAATAAGCAGTTTCATGCCTGTTATCAACGGAGTGGGGAAAGAGGTTCAGCGGCCTGGTTCAGCGGCCCGCGCTCGCGCGGAACGTGTCGAAGCGCGAACGCGTCGACGCGCCGGTCAGATAGACCGGTGCGATTGTTTCGATGGCGACCGGCTCGATCCCGAGCTCAGGTGCGAGCGGGCCGCTCAGCACGTTGTCGACTTTCATCGAATCCAGATTGTCGCGCGAGATCACCGGTTCGCCGGGTGCCATTTCGAAGGTCAGCGCCTGCAGCCGCGCCAGCGCTTCCGGCAAGCGGATGATGCGCGCATGCTTGCCAATTACGTCGCCGCAATACGTGACGAGGTCTTCGAGCGTGTAGACAGTCGGGCCGCCCAGTTCGTAGGTCCGGCCGCTCGCGGCATCGAGATCGAGCACGTTGACGATCGCCTTCGCAACATCGTCGACATACACCGGCTGGAATTTCGCATCCGGCATCGCGAGCGGAAGCACCGGAAACATCCGTTGCAGGAACGCGAACTTGTTGAGGAATTGATCTTCGGGACCAAACACCACCGAAGGCCGGAAAATCGTCCACCCGACGTTTGCCGCATGCACCGCCTTTTCGCCGTCGCCCTTCGAGCGCGAGTACATGCTGGGCCCGTTCGGATTGGCGCCGAGCGCGCTGATGTGAATGAGCCGATGCACGCCCTTGCCTTCACACGCCGCCACGATCCGGGTCGGCAATTCGACGTGCGTGCGCGCGAACTCCGGACCATACGGCGTGCCGCGTTTGCTGTTCAGGATGGCGACGAGATTGATCACGCAATCGGCGCCTTCGACGAAGCGCGCGAGCTGGACCGGATCGAACACGTCGGTTTCGATCACGTCGATCGGCAGGATGGTGAGATGGCGGGCGTTATAGCGCCGCCTTGTGGCGATGCGCACGTCTTTGCCCATGTCGACGAGCGCGTTGACGAGGTGGCTGCCGATGAACCCGGAACCGCCGATGATCGCAATGGCTTTATGTCGCATTTTCGACTCCCTGGTGGAAGCCGCGGCAACGGCTGGCGTGGCGCGCCGCAACCTCGAAGCGAGGCCGCGGCGGCACGGCGCTTTACGGTGCGATGTAACCCAGACGCGCCTTCAGCGATTGCGGACGGCCTTCGAACAACGCCGCGTAGTAGACCGTGTTGGACAGCACATTCTTGACGTAGTCGCGCGTTTCCTGAAACGGAATCGCCTCGGCGAAGATCGCGCCTTCAACCGGATGCTGCAACGACTGCCGCCAGTTGCGCGGACGGCCCGGGCCTGCGTTATACCCGGCTGTGGCCAGCACGGCGGACCCGTCGAACTGATTGTAGATCATCGACAGGTAGTTCGTGCCGAGCAGGATGTTGGTGTTGATGTCGTTCATCTGGTCGCGCGAAAGCGGGCCGAGGCCGATCTTTTTCGCGACCAGTTGTGCGGTGCCCGGCATCAATTGCATCAAGCCGCCTGCGCCGACTTCCGAGCGCGCGTTGATGATGAAGCGCGACTCCTGGCGAATCAGCCCGTACGCCCATTCCACGTCCAACCCGCTCGACTGCGCGTCGCGCTCGACGATCTCGCGGAACGGCGACAGATATCGCAGCGAGAAGTCGTGTTCGCTCTTCGTGCGGTCCGCCGTGTTGACGGTGCGGTCATAGAGCTGGATACGGCGCGCGTATTCGGCGGCCGCGAGCAGTTGGCGATCGCTCATCGTGCGCAACGGCCAGTTCCATTCGCGATTGCCTTCGAGCCGCAGATTGAGCGCATAGAAACGCTGCGCCAGATCGAAGCCCGGCGTGTTGCCTGCTTGCTGAACTTCGGCGTCGGTCACCGTGGTTTTCGGCGGCACCGTGATCTTCTGGCCAAGTTCTTCGGCGGCCAGTTGGCCGTAGAAGTTGTAGCCCGGCGAGATCGATTCGAATTCCTGGTGGGCCGTGGTCGTGTCGCCCGCCTCCTTCAGCGCGCGCGCATGCCAGTACACCCACGACGGCTGCTTGCGCAATGTCTCCGGCATCTGTTCGATCGACCAGCGCACCATGTTCCAGTCGCCGGCGAGCAGCGCGGTGCGGGTGCGCCATTCATACGCGGGATTCGAGAGCGGCGCGTTCGCCGACAGCCGGTACCAGTCCACCGCGGTCGGCATCTGCTTGGCGGCGGCCTGATAGGCAATCGTGCCCCAGCCGATCGCGCGCTCGGGCGAGTTCAGCGACGGCGCGACCGAAGCGAAAGTGGCCGCGGCCATTGCCGGATCGTTGCGCGCCATCCGCGTGATCGCGAGCAGCGCGAGTTGATGCGACTGCGCATCCGGACCGACGCCGCGCGCGAGCAGCAACGGCGGCGTGTTTGCAGCCTGGCTGAACAGCACCGGATCAGGCGTCTGGTCGCCGAGCGCGTCGAGCAGCTTGCTGCCCGTGTTGGTGTAGTTCTGCTCGTACGCGAGACGGATCTGCTGCCAGATGTCGTCGGCGCTGAACTGGCGGCTTGCGCCCAGCGTGACGATCAGATCGACACAGCCGTCGCCGTACCACTTCGGATCGACCAGCAGCGCGCGCGCCGCGTCCGCGACGTTTTCGCCGCGCGACGCACGCGATTCGAGTGCGTAGCACTTCACCTGGGTGTCGTCGTTCAGCACGAAGCGCGCGTATTGCTGATCGAAGTTGCGCCAGTCGTGACGCGTGCCGAGCACCGTGAGGTAGTCGTTGCGCAGACGGTCGGCGATCGCCTGGCCGTCGTACTTCTGCAGGAACGCCAGCACCGGCGCATCCGGCGCGTCGACGCGCGCATGGCCGGTCGAATCGAACAACTGCGGCTTGAGCTGGAAGTACTCCAGATAGGAAGGCGCCGGATAGTTCGGGATCATGCTCGCCAACTGCGCCGCGCGTGCCGCGTCGTTATTGCGGGCGGCCTCGCGCAACTGGACGAATATCTGGTCGTCGTTCGTGAGCGGCGAAAGGGGAATGGGTTTGACGGCGGAGGCCGTGCTGCACGCGACGAGTGCCGCTGCGGCAAGCGCCAGTCCGGCCGCGCGATATACTCGATAAAGGCGTTTTGACATCGTTGTTTCTGGAGCGCGAATTGGACCAAAGCATAGCATGCAACCCCGTCCCGCCAGCGAAAAAGGCGCTGCGCCGAATGCTATTGGAAGCAAGGCTGCAAGCGGCTTCCACGCCGGAGCACAATGCCGCGCTCGGGCGTCGCCTGCTCGATGCGTTGAAGTGCTACGGGGTGGACAGTGTGGGGTTCTACTGGCCGCTCGCGGGCGAATTCGATGCGCGCCCCGCGATCTCGGTCTGGCTGGCCGCCGGCGCGCGGCGTGAAGCAAGTTTGCCAATTGTTAAAGAACGTGGCGTGCCGCTCGAATTCCACGCATGGACGCCCGATACACCGATGAAAATCGGTCATCACAAGATCGCCGAGCCGACCACCGGACAAAGGGTGCTTCCCGAACTGCTGTTCGTCCCTTGCGTGGGGTTCGACATCGAGGGTTACCGGCTCGGCTATGGCGGCGGCTACTACGATCGCACGCTGGCGGCATGGCCGGGTTCGAAGAAGCCGTTCACGGTGGGCATCGCATATGAAGCGTGCCGCACGCAAGCGCTGCAACGCGAAGCCCACGACATTCCGCTCGATCTGATCGTCACCGAGGCGGGGACTTATCCCGCGCCGTTGAGTTGAGCCGGCGTGCGCCGTGGCTTCGACTTCGTCTTAACCCGCCATGATTGCCTTAACCCGCGCTACAGGGACGCCGCCGCCCGCGCGGCCGTGTCGTACAGACCGGACGCGTTGCGCATCAACTGGGCGGCCTCGCCGATCTGCTGGTTGGTCAGCCCGCTTTCCTTCAGCGTCGAAATCAGACAGCTCTCGCGCACCTCGCGATATTTCAGACACAACTCGCGGCCCGCGTCGGTCGCCGAGAAGAACACTTCCTTGCCGGTCTTTTCGCTTTTTACATACCCTCTAGCTACGAGCTTCTTCAACGCGTAGGTGGCGACGTGCGTGTCTTCGATGTTCAGCACGAAGCAGATGTCGGCCAGCTTCTTGCGGCGCTCGCGATGGCTGACGTGGTGCAGCAGCGACACTTCGATTGCGGTCATGTCCTTGTCGCCCGCTGCCGACATGCAGCGCACCATCCACCGGTTGAAGGCGTTGCCCGCCATGATCAGCGCGTATTCGAGTTCGGACAGTTCCGCGCTGGTCTCGGACACGAGGTGTTCCGATGAGACGATCTTGGTGGGATGGCGCGACATAACGAAGAGTCTCGGGAGTCAGGATGAGAAGGTGTCGGGAGTGTACGACGAGCGCCCGGCGCCGGGGAGCCTGGCAAAAACGCTTATTGGGAAATTGTTGATATTTTATTGATAATGTACGCTTCAAGCGTCGTCGCCCGATGCTGGAAGCGCGTCTCGGGATCCGCCGTGCCCGAATCCTCTGACTCGACCTGGGCGGTTAAGCCATCAGCCAAATGAGCCAACCAAGAATCTTTCCGCTCGGCGATGCCGCGCTTGTTTGCGAAGCGCCGCCGCCTGCCACGCTGGAGTGCCAGCAGCGCGTCTGGGCGGCCGCCGAGGCCGCGCGCGACTGGCCGCACGTGCTGGAAGTCGTGCCGGGCATGAACAATCTGACGCTCATATTCGATCCGCTAGAAGCCGACCGCGACGCGCTCGCCGAGCATTTGCTGGTGGCCTGGAACGCCGCGAGCAAGGCGAGCGCCCCGGGCCGTGAAGTGCAGATTCCGGTGCAGTACGGCGGCGAGTTCGGCCCCGATCTGCAAGTGGTCGCCGATCACACGGGCCTCACTGTGCGCGAGGTCGTGCAGCGTCACGCGGATGGCGAGTACATAGTCTTCTTCCTCGGCTTCCAGCCGGGCTTCGCCTACATGGGCGGCCTCGAAGCCGCGTTGCACACGCCGCGCCGCGCGTCGCCCCGGCTCGAAGTGCCGGCGGGGTCGGTCGGCATCGGAGGCGAACAGACCGGCATTTATCCGGCCACTTCGCCCGGCGGCTGGCAGCTGATCGGCCGCACCGAGCTGCCGCTCTTCGACCCGGCGCGCCGGCCGCCCACGCTGCTGCAGCCGGGCGACCGGGTGCGCTTCACCATCGCGGGGATGCACGCATGATCGACGTGATTCGCGCAGGTCTGTTGACCACGATTCAGGATCTCGGCCGTCACGGCCACCGGCATCTGGGTGTCGCGATGGGGGGCGCGCTCGACCGTCTGTCGCTCGAAGTCGGCAACCGGCTGGTCGGCAACCGTCCTGACGCGGCCGGTCTCGAAATCACCATCGGCCCGACCGTGCTGCGGTTTCTGCGCGCGACGCGGGTGGCCATCACCGGCACGGAATTCGGCGCGACGCTCGACGGCAAGCCGGTCTATTCGTGGTGGAGCCTGCCCGTGCAGGCCGGCCAGGAGCTGGTGCTGAACGCGGCGAAACGCGGCATGCGCGGCTACGTCTGCGTGGCGGGCGGCATCGACGTGCTGCCGGTGCTCGGCTCGCGCAGCACCGATCTCGCCGGCCATTTCGGCGGACTTGGCGGGCGCGCGCTGCGCGACGGCGACCGCCTGCCGGTCGGCGCGCCGCAGCAGCGCGGCCACATCGGTTTCGCGCCCGAGGCGCCGGAGTTCGGCGTGAAGGCGCCCAGCTGGTGCAAGTTCGTGCTGGTTCACGAGCCGCTGAGGCGCGGCCGTCATCCGTCAGGGGTGCCGTGGGCCGTGCCGATCCGCGTGCTGCGCGGCCCGGAATACGACAGCTTCACCGACGCTGCGCACGAAGCGTTCTGGTCCGATGAATGGCTCGTCACACCGAACAGCAACCGGATGGGTTACCGGCTTGCTGGCGCCGAACTGAAGCGCACGCAGAAAACCGACCTGCTTTCGCACGCGGTGCTGCCCGGCACGATTCAGGTGCCGCCGAACGGCCAGCCGATCGTGCTGATGAGCGACGCGCAAAGCACCGGCGGCTATCCGAAGATCGGCGCTGTGATCCAGGCCGATCTGTGGAAACTCGCCCAGGTGCGGCTGAACGCCTCCCTGCGCTTCATCCCGACGACGCCGTTCGAGGCGCGCCAGGCTTTGCTGGAAGAGCGCACGTATTTGCGGCAGATCGACGCCGCGATCGCGATGCATGAAGAACGCTGCGTACGCCGGCTGGCGATCGCGGCACTGTGACAATCAGTAGGGGAACACCATGGAAATTGATTTAAACGCCGATCTCGGCGAAGGTTGCGGCTCCGACGAGGCGCTGCTCGACCTCGTCAGTTCGGCGAATATCGCCTGCGGCTGGCACGCGGGCGGTCCGAACGCGATGCGTGAATGCGTGCGCTGGGCGGTGCAGAAAGGCGTGTCGATCGGCGCGCATCCGAGCTTCAACGATCCGGAGAATTTCGGCCGCAAGGAAATGGATCTGCCGGCCGGCGAGATTTACGCGGGCGTGCTGTATCAGCTCGGCGCGCTGTCGGCGATCGCCCAGGCCGAGGGTGGGCGCATCGCACACGTCAAGCCGCACGGCGCGCTGTACAACCAGGCCGCGCGCGACGCGCGGATCGCCGACGCGATCGTGTCGGCGGTGCACGATTTCGATCCGTCGGTCGCCGTGTTCGCGCTCGCAAACAGCGGACTCGTGACGGCGGCACGCAACGCGGGCCTGATCGCGATCGAAGAAGTGTTCGCCGACCGCGGCTATCGCGCCGATGGGTCGCTCGTGCCCCGCAAGGAGCCCGGCGCGCTGCTCGACGATGAAAACGAAGTGCTGGAGCGCACGCTCGCGATGATTCGCGAGCAGCGCGTGCAGGCCGTCGACGGCCAATGGGTGCCGCTGAACGCGCAAACCATCTGCCTGCACGGCGACGGTCCGCATGCGCTGGCGTTCGCGCGGCGCATTCGCGGCGCGCTGGAGGCCGCCGGCATCGAAGTTCACGCGGCCAACGCCGCACGCGTCTGAGCGCGAGCTTCGGCGGCGAGCCAGACAGCGCGAATCGACTCTTGCGACACCTCAAACGCCCCGCTTTCGAGCGGGGCGTTTGCCAGGTGCGGCACGTATTGGACGTATTGCGGTAGCGGCGGCAAGGCAGTCACAGCAAAAAAACAGTCGCGACCACAAATGCAGGTGCAGTGCAGGTGCAGGTGCAGGTGCAGTGCGAAGCAACGCGGCCATCAAGAGCCGTGGCAACAAGACGGCGTAGGGAATACCACGCGCCGGCCCACGTCAGCCGCCACCCGCGGCGAGGTTGAAACCCTGTTTGGAGATCCTGATGCAGACAACAGTCAGTCTATGGCCGCTCATTGGCGTAGCGGTCATCATCGTCGGCTTTTTATTGCGGTTCAATCCGATGCTGATCGTGGCGGTCGCCGCGATCGTCACCGGTCTGGCCGCGCAGTTCCCGCCTGAAAAGATCCTCGCTGAGATCGGCACCGGCTTCATCAAGACGCGCAACATCCCGCTCATCATTCTGCTGCCGCTCGCCGTGATCGGCCTGCTCGAACGGCATGGGCTGCGCGAGCGCGCGCAAGCGTGGATCGGCGGCATCAAGGCGGCCACTTCAGGGCGTCTCCTGATCGTTTATCTGCTGGTGCGCGAACTGACCGCCGCGGTCGGCCTGACCGGACTCGGCGGCCATCCGCAGATGGTGCGTCCGCTGATCGCGCCGATGACCGAAGGCGCGGCCGAAACCCGCTTCGGCAAGATCAGCGACGAGGTGCGCTTCAAATTGCGCGCGTTCGCCGCCGCGACCGACAACGTGGGCCTGTTCTTCGGCGAGGACATCTTCGTCGCGTTCGGCGCGATCGTGCTGATGACGACCTTCCTGAAGGAAGCCGGCATCATCGTCGAGCCGATTCACGTGGCGGTGTGGGGCATTCCGACCGCGATCTGCGCGTTCATCGTGCACGGCTTCCGGCTGTATCTGCTCGACCGCCGGCTCGAACGCGAACTGCGCGGCAACGCCGCCGCGTCGCCGGCACGCTCCGCCGCGGGAGACAAAGCATGACGTTCACCATCACCTATCTGTTCTGGCTGCTGGGCGTGGTGCTGCTGATCGTCGGCGGCATGATCGTCACGGACAAAGCGCATCCGCGCCGTTTCACCGCAGGCGGCTTCTGGATTCTCTACGCGCTGATCTTCCTGATCGGCGACAAACTGCCGCCGGCAGTGGTCGGCGTCGCGGTGATCGTGATGGCGCTGATGGCGGGCTTCGGCGGCGTCACGGCGGCCAAGGCGAAAACCCTGTCGCTCGAAGCGCGCAAGGCGAGCGCCGCGCGTCTCGGCAACAAGCTGTTCGTGCCCGCGCTGACGATTCCGGTCATCACCGTGATCATCACGCTGTCGGCCAGCCATCTGGTGTTCGGCGGCATGCCGCTGATCGAGAAAGCCAACGTCACGCTGATCGGCTTCGGCATCGGCTGCGTGATCGCGCTCGCGGTGGCCTGCGTGATGACGCGCGACACCGTCGGCCAGTCGATGAAGGAGGCGCGCCGGCTAGTCGATGCGCTGTCGTGGGCCGCGGTGCTGCCGCAGATGCTCGGCATGCTGGGCCTCGTGTTTTCCGACGCGGGCGTCGGCAAGGCGGTGGCGCACGTCACCACGTCCTACATCAGCCTGGACTACCGCTTCGTCGCGGTGGCCGTGTACTGCATCGGCATGGCGCTCTTCACGATGGTGATGGGCAATGGCTTCGCCGCGTTCCCGGTGATGACGGGCGGCGTCGGCGTGCCGATCCTGGTGGGCGTGTTTCACGGCAACCCGGCGGTGATGGTCGCGATTGGCATGTTCTCCGGCTACTGCGGCACGCTGATGACGCCGATGGCCGCGAACTTCAACATGGTGCCGGCCGCGCTGCTGGAACTGCCGGACAAGAATGCGGTGATCAAGGTGCAGATTCCGACTGCGCTGACCTTGCTGGTGATCAACATCTTCCTGTTGAATTTCCTGATGTTCCTGTAGGACGCCTGCTTCTCCTGGCGGTCTCTTCCGATGCATCGCAGCTTGCCGCTGCGATGCAGCGGTGCCGTAAATCCATCGCGCATCGCGCGTGGGCGAATTAGGAAGCGTCCGATCGTCGCGGAATGGGGCGGCCCGTAGAATCGCGCCGATGCTCCCCCATCCACCCGCGCCAGCGCGTGCAGTGCGCGTTGCTCGCGCTTCCCAGCAGGTGTCCATGGAACATTCATCCCGCAGCGCGGCCAACCGCGCCGCGCTGCCGCCCGCCGCCGCCCGGGTAAGCTCGCTGATCGACGCGGCCCTCGCCGCGCACCAGTCTGGCCAGCTCGACGCCGCCGAACCCCTCTACCGTCAAGCCCTCGCACTCGATCCCACGCACACGGGCGCGCTGCATTACTTCGGCGTGTTGCACTATCAGCGCGGCCAGCACGACGACGCCGCGAGTCTGATGAGCCGCGCGCTCAAACTCGACCGCCACGACGCCGCCTGCTGGAGCAACCGTGGTCTCGTGGCCGCCGCGCTCGGCCATCTCGACGAAGCGATGATCTGCTACGACCAGGCGCTGCAGCTTAAGCCGGATTTCGCCGACGCGCGCAACAACTTCGGCGTCGCGCTGCAGGCGCAAGGCTCGCTGAACGAGGCCCTCGAACAATACCGGCTCGCGCTCGCGGCGCACCCCACGATGGCCGACGCGCATCTGAACATGGGCACGGTGCTGAGCAAACTCGGCCGTTTCGACGAAGCGCTGGCGTGTTATCGCGATCTGCTCGCGCTCGATGCGAACTCGGCGGAAGCGCACTTCAACTCGGGCAATGCGCATCGCGAGCATGGCCATTACAACTCGGCTATCGCCAGTTTTGAGCGGGCGCTCGCGCTGCGCCCGGATTATGTGGAGGCGCACGTCAATCTGGGCAGCCTGATCGGCCGGCTAGGCGACTATGCGGGCGCCGAAGCGCATTACCGGCGCGCGGTCGCGCTCAAGCCGACGCCGACTCACCTGGTGTGCCTGGGCGGGTCACTCGCCGCCCAAGGGCGACTCGACGAAGAGGAAGGCTTCTATCGCGAGGCGCTCGCGCTCGATCCTCACTACGCGGACGCGCATCAGAATCTCGCGTGGCTGCTGCTCAAGCGCGGCGATTACAAGCAGGGCTGGGCCCAGTTCGCGCTGCGCTGGCGCAAGCAGGACTACGACGCGCTCGCGGTGCCGGGCGTCGCCGAATGGCGTGGCGAGCCGCTCGACGGGCGTCGTCTGTTGGTGGTCGGCGAGCAGGGTTTCGGCGACCACTTCCAGTTCCTGCGCTTCGCGCGCGTGTTGCAAGCGCGCGGCGCGACGGTCGACCTGTGCGTGCGCGAGCCGCTGCTGCCGCTGGTCGAACGCATACCGGGCGTGAATCGCGCGTTTAGCGGCAAGCCCGCCCGTGACTATGATTTCTGGGTGCCAATGATGAGCGTGCCCTCCTGTGTCGGCACCGAGCTGTCCACCATTCCGGCCGAACTGCCGTACCTGTTCGCCGACAAGACGAAGCTCAAGACCTGGCGCAAACGGGTGAGCCCGGTCGACAAAACGAAGCGCAGAGTGGGCCTGGTATGGGCCGGTAGCCCCGCGTTCGGCAACGACCGCTACCGGTCGATGACGCTCACCGACCTGAGCGCATTGAGCGAGTTGAAGAACGTCGCGTGGTACGCGCTGCAGAAAGGCCCGGCGCATGCGCAACTGGCCGACGCGCCACAAGCGTTCCGGGCGCGCGATTTCACCGCTTATCTGACCAGCTTCGAAGAAACCGCCGCGCTGATCATGCAGCTCGATCTGATGATCGCCGTGGACACTGGCGTCGCGCATCTGGCGGGTGCGTTGGGCAAGCCGGTGTGGCTGCTGCTGCCGGCCAATTCCGACTGGCGCTGGCTGCAAGAGCGCAGCGACTCGCCGTGGTATCCGGGGATGAGGCTGTTCCGCCAAACGACGGCGGGAGACTGGCGGACGGTGGTGGCGCAGGTGGCCGAGGCTCTACAGGCGCAGTAACCTCACCCCGCCTCGACCACGAACCCACGCTGCCGCAAAAGCTGCAGCACGCCTTTCGGCCCACCCAGATGCAACGCCCCTATCGCGACGAACAGCGGCTTGTTCGGCGCGGCGATCTGCAGCATCCGCGCCACGAAGCGTCGGTTGCGCTCGTAGACGATCCTGTTGTCGATCGCATCCGACACGCGCTTGTCGCGCGCCAGATTTTCGGACTTCGCAGCCTGCCATGCGGCGATCGCATCAGCATCGCCGACCCGCCAAAGGCGATGCAGCGCACGCACGTCGGCGACGTTCTGCGCGGCTGTCTGCACCAGGTCCTGCGCCAGCATTTCGCGCTGCTGCGCGAGCGACAGTCCCGTGAACGCGTGCATCTGTTGCGGCAACGTTTCAAGACCGACGATCTTGCCGCGCGTCTTCAGATACACGTTCTGCAATTGCGCTTCCGTGCCGTACTCGGTCTGAAGACCGGCGCTCAGCGAATCGTAGGTTTCGACCACCAGCGACGCGAGCCACGGCCGCATCTTCTTGATTGCATCGAGCGCGGCGGGGTTGCCTCGCAGACGCATGGCCAGCTTGTGCCACAACGGCTCGGGCAGCAAACCGGGCAGACAGTCGCGCCGGCACACGCCGTACTTCGACACGTCGTCTTGCGAGACCAGCAGTTCGTCGGGGGAAAGTTCGAGCGCCAGCGTCGGCGACGCGGCGAGAGCAGCGAGGATTTGAGCGCGAAACGGCTGCGCGGCGGGATAGTCGGCGGGATCGCCGACATGCAGCGTGCCCAGCACGTAGATGGTGGTGGTGCCGCGTGTCGCGACATAGAACGGCATGCGCGCTGGTTGCGCGCGCACCGGGCCGCTCGCGGTAGTGCCAGGTGGCGCGGGTGGTGGATTGAAGCCCGGCAGGCTTGCGCGTGGCGGCGCCGGTGCGCCGGGCACCGGCACCACCGGGCGCCCCGCCTGGGCCGGTGCATTGGCCGCCGCGCCCGCCGCGCGCGCGACGCCGAGCGGTCCTGTGCCCAGATAAAGCACACAGCACACGCCGAACAGCGCGGCACCATTCAGTGCACGCGCTCTCCAGCGCCGCGCGAAAGCCGCACCGCGGCCGCCATCACGCAAGCGGCGCGCAAGACGACGCGCCGCCGCCACATCAGGCATCCATGTCCCCCACCTCCTCGGCGCGGTGACACGACACCTGACGGCCATCCACTTCACGCAGCTTCGGTTCTTCACTGCGGCAGCGGTCGATCGCATACGGGCAGCGCTGATGAAACGTGCAACCCGAAGGCGGATTCAAAGGCGACGGCATTTCACCTTGCAGCTTGATCTTGATGGTGCGATCCGCTTCGAAGATCGAAGGCGTCGCCGACATCAGCGCGCGCGTGTACGGATGCCTCGGCTTCGAGAAAATCCGCTTCTTGTCGCCAAGCTCCGCCACGCCGCCGAAGTACATCACCATCACATCGTCGGCAATATGTTCGACCACCGACAGGTTGTGCGAGATGAACACGTAGCTCGTCCTGAACTCTTCCTGCAGATCCATGAAGAGATTCAGAATCTGCGCCTGGATCGACACGTCGAGCGCCGACACGGGTTCGTCGGCGACCACGATCTGCGGGTCAAGGATCATCGCGCGCGCAATCGCCACACGCTGACGCTGGCCGCCGGAGAACATATGCGGATAGCGCTTCGCGTGCTCGGGACGCAGGCCGACGGTGCGCATCATCTGCGCGATCCGTTCGGTGCGTTCGACGGCATTGAGTTGCGTGTTGATCGCGAGCGGCTCGCCGAGCGTCTGCTCGACGGTTTTGCGCGGATTCAGCGAGGCGAACGGGTTCTGGAACACCATCTGCACGCGCCGCCGTAGCGCTGCGATCCTCGCGTGATCGGCACCGGCCACGTCTTCACCGTCGATCAGCAACCGGCCCGCGCTGGGCGTTTCGATCATCGTCAACTGACGCGCGAGCGTGGACTTGCCGCAGCCGGATTCGCCGACCACCGCCAGCGTCTTGCCGCGCTCCAGCGAGAACGACACGCCGTTGAGCGCCTTCACGGTGCCGGACGCGAACATGCCGCGCTTGACCGTGTAGTAACGCGCGAGATTATCGGCGACCAGCACGTGATCGCCCGCATGGTGCGGATGGCGCCGCGTTTCGTGGACTGCGTTCATCGTGCGCCTCCGTGGGTGTGAACGTTGGCGTCGCCGCTCAGGTTCAGGGGTTTGATGCAGCGCACGCGCGCCACTTCCGCGTGACCTTGCATCGGCGCGAGTGCGGGCCGCGCCTTCAGGCAATCGTCGACCACGTACTTGCAGCGCGGTGCGAACAGACACCCACGGGGCCGGTCGTCGCGCCCCGGCACCATGCCCGGCAGTGCGGCGAGCCGCACCGCGCCCACGTTATGCTCGGGAATCGCCGCCAGCAACGCTTCCGTGTACGGATGATGGGGCGCGGCGAAGATGTCCGGCACCTTGTTGGTCTCGATTACTTCGCCAGCGTACATGACCGCGACGCGCTGCGCGACCTCGGACACCACCGCGAGATCGTGCGAGATCAGCACGAGCGCCATCCCGCGTTCCTTCTGCAGCTTGATCAGCAGTTCCATGATCTGCGCCTGGATCGTCACGTCGAGCGCGGTGGTCGGCTCGTCGGCGATCAGCAGCTTCGGGTTGCAGGCAATCGCCATTGCGATCATCACGCGCTGGTTCATGCCGCCCGACATCTGATGCGGAAACGAGCCGATGCGGTTCTTCGCGTCGGGAATGCCGACCTGGTCGAGCAGTTCAAGCGCGCGCTTGTCGAGCGCGCTGCCGCGCAGGCCTTCGTGCAGCTTCAGCACTTCCTTGATCTGATAGCCGACCGTGTAGCTCGGATTCAGACTGGTGAGCGCGTCCTGGAACACCATCGCGATCTCTTTGCCGATGATCTTGCGACGCTCTTTCGCCGATGCTTTCAGCAGGCTCTTGCCGTTGAAGGTGATCTCGTCGGCCGTGACTTTGCCGGGCGCGTCGATCAGGCCCATCAGCGCCATCATCGTGACGCTCTTGCCCGAGCCCGATTCGCCGACCACGCCGACCACTTCGCCCGGCGCGACGTCCAGATTGATTCGATCCACAGCGGGCAAGCCGGCGAAGTTCACTGCCAGATTGCGGATGGTCAGTAGGTTATTGCTCATGTCAGGCCATCCGTTTCAGTTTGGGGTCGAGCGCGTCGCGCAGCCCGTCGCCGAGCAGATTGATCGCGAGCACCGAGATCAGGATGGACAGACCCGGCATGGTGACGATCCACCAGGCGCTGTCGATGTAATCGCGCGCCGAGGCCAGCATCGCGCCCCACTCCGCCGACGGCGGTTGCACGCCGAGGCCGAGAAAGCCGAGCGCGGCGGCGTCGAGAATCGCCGACGAGAAACCCAGCGTGGCTTGCACGATCAGCGGTGCGGTGCAGTTCGGCAGCACTTGCGAGAACATCAGGCGCAATGTGCCGGCGCCCGCCACGCGCGAGGCGGTCACGTATTCCTTCTGCAACTCGCCTTGCGCCGACGCGCGCGTCAAACGCACATAGCCGGGCAGCGCGACGATCGCGATGGCCAGCATCGTGTTGACGAGACCGGGGCCGATGATCGCGACCACCGCGACCGCGAGCAGCAGCGACGGCAACGCGAGCAGCACGTCCATGATGCGCATGATCGGCGTGTCGGCCCACTTCTCGAAGAATGCCGCGATCAACCCGAGCACGATGCCCGGAATCAGCGCGAGCACGACCGACACGAAGCCGATCCAGAACGACAGCCGCGCGCCGTACATCAACCGCGAGAGAATGTCGCGGCCCGCTTCGTCGGTGCCGAGAATGAACTTCCAGTTGCCGCCGTCGAGCCAGGCGGGCGGAATCTTCACGGAATCGCGGTACTGCTCGATCGGGCTGTGCGGCGCGATCAACGGCGCGAAGATCGCGATGAACATCAACACCAGCACGATGATGCCGGCGGCGACCGCGCCGCGGTTGCGCGAGAAGTTCGCCCAGAATTCACGGGCGGCGATGGCGCGGCCGCTGGGGGGCGTGACCGCTTGTGGGACTGTATTTTGAATGTCTGCCATGGTCGTGTTACCTCGTATGGCGGATGCGTGGGTTCAACACGCCGTACAACAGATCGACGACGAGGTTCACGACGATCACCAAAGTAGCGATCATCAGGATACCGCCCTGCACGACCGGATAGTCGCGCCGGCCGATCGCGTCGATCAGCCATTTGCCGATGCCCGGCCACGAGAACAGCGTCTCGGTCAGCACCGCGCCCGCGAGCAGCGTGCCGACCTGCAAGCCGATCACCGTCACCACAGGAATCAGCGCGTTGCGCAATGCGTGCACGACGATCACGCGCCCCGGCGACAAGCCCTTCGCGCGCGCGGTGCGGATGTAGTCCTCACGCAGCACTTCGAGCATCGACGAACGCGTCATCCGCGCGACGACCGCCAGCGGAATCGTGCCGAGCACGATGGCCGGCAGGATCAGATGGCTCAGCGCGGACTTGAACGCGCCTTCGTCGGTGGACATCATCGCGTCGATCAGCATGAAGCCGGTCACGTGCGGAATGTCGTATTCGACCGCGATGCGGCCCGACACCGGCGTCCAGCCGAGCTTGACCGAGAACACCATGATGAGGATCAAGCCCCACCAGAAGATCGGCATCGAGTAGCCGGTGAGCGCCGTGCCCATCACACCGTGATCGACCACCGTGCCGCGCCTGAGCGCCGCGAACACGCCCGCCGGCAGACCGACGATCAGCGCGAACATCATCGCGCAGATCGACAGTTCGACGGTGGCGGGAAAGCGTGCGAGGAATTCGCCCATCACGCTGGTGTTGGTGATGATCGAGGTGCCGAGATCGCCGTGCAGCGCGCGTCCGATGTAGTGGACGTACTGCATCGGCAAGGGCTCGTCGAGCCCGAGGCGGTGCATGGCGGCGGCGTGCATTGCCGGATCGACGCCGCGCTCGCCCATCATCACTTCGATGGGGTCGCCCGGTATCAGGTGAATCAGCGCGAACGCGAGGATCGTAATGCCGATGAAAGTCGGTATCACCATGCCGATGCGGCGCAAAACAAAGCGGAACATGGTTCGTCCCTATGGTCTTGGTGAAGAAAAAACGCAACCGGCGACAAGGGCTTGTGACCCCGGTCGCCGGACCATTTCGACCAGTTTTCTAACCGTGCGAAAAGCGTACTGCGCGAGTTTTACGGCTGGCTTGCCGGATTACTTGATGCTTACGCCGTCGAAGCGCGCGTAGCCGAGCGGTTCGATGCGCATGTCGACCACCTTCTTGCTGACCGGCTGGTAAACAGTCGAGTGGGCGATCGGCGAGAACGGCAGTTGCTGCGCGAAGATCTTCTGCGCTTCGACATATGCCGTAGTGCGAGCGGCCACGTCGGACGTCGCGCGGCCCTTCTGGATCAGGTCTTCGAACGGCTTGTAGCACCACTTCGAGAAGTTGTTGCCGTTCACCGCTTCGCAGCCGAGCAGCGTGCCGAGCCAGTTGTCCGGATCGCCGTTGTCGCCGGTCCAGCCGATCAGCATCGTGTCGTCCTCGCCCGCGTGCGCGCGCTTGATGTACTCGCCCCATTCGTATGTGACGATCTTCGCCTTCACGCCGATCTTGGCCCAGTCGGCCTGGATCATTTCCGCCATCAGGCGTGCGTTCGGGTTATACGCGCGCTGCACGGGCATCGCCCACAACGTGAGGTCGAAGCCGTTCGCGTAGCCGGCCTTCGCGAGCAATGCCTTGGCCTTCTCCGGATCGTAAGGCGCGGCCTTCAGGTCCTTGTAGAACGACCATTGGGTCGGCGGCATCGGATTGGTGGCCAGCTGGCCCGCGCCCTGGTACACCGACTCGATGATCGCCTTCTTGTTGATCGCCATGTCGAGCGCCTGACGCACTTCGAGCTTGTCGACCGGCTTGTGCGTCACGTTGTACGCGAGGTAGCCCAGGTTGAAGCCCGGTTGCGACGGCATGTCGATGGTCGCCTCGGCCTTCAGCGGCGCGATGTCGGCCGGACGCGGATAGCTCATCACCTGACATTCGTCGCGCTTGATCTTCTGCACGCGCACGCCGGCATCCGGCGTGATCGAGAAGATCAGCTTGGAGATCTTCACCGCGTTCGGCTTCCAGTATTCAGGATTGCCGTCGAAGCGGATCGTCGCGTCCTTCGTATAGCTGCGGAAAATGAACGGGCCCGTGCCGACCGGGAACTGGTTGATATCGGCCGCCTTGCCGGCTTTCAGCAGCTTGTCCGCGTATTCGGCCGACAGGATCGACGCGTATTCCATCGCCAGATTCTGGATGAACGGCGCGTTGACTTCCTTCAGCGTGAACTTGACCGTGTACGGGTCGACCTTTTCGACGCCGGTGATCAGCTTGTCGAGACCCATGTCGGTGAAGTACGGGAACTGCACCGGGTAGGCCTTGCGGAACGGCTGGTTGGTGTCCAGCATGCGCTGGAACGTGAACACGACGTCGTCGGCGTTGAATTCACGCGTCGGCTTGAAGAACGGCGTGGTCTGGAATTTGACGCCGTGGCGCAGATGGAACGTATAGGTCTTGCCGTCCGGCGAGACATCCCACTTTTCCGCCAGACCTGGCTCGACCTTGGTGCCGCCGCGCTCGAATTCGACGAGACGGTTGTAAACGGTGAACGTGTTGGCCGTGAAGTCGACACCCGTCGTATATTGGGCCGGATCGAAACCCGCAGGACTGCCTTCTGAGCAGTAGACGAGGGTCTTGTTCGGGATCTCGGCGCGCGCGTGGTTCGCGCCCACCAGCGATGCCGCTGCAGCTGCGACGAGCGTCGTAACACGCGCGGCGCGCAACAGATTGTTTTGCTTCATGTTTCCTCCAGGTTCAGGACTGGCTCCCGCCAGCGTAGCGCGATATTACTTGAGCTTGGCTCGCGGCAACAAGCGGAGGAAATTCCCTCTGTTGACGATCGGAAACTATTCGGGCATAAGGACAGCCGCACCGCCGGCGCGCGCCGGAGGGTGCGGCTGTAACGGGTTGGCGCAGCAAAAAAGCGGCCCGCCGCGCTTATTTGAGGCCGACGTTCATGAATTGCGTCGGGCCGAACGGGTCGATCTTGAAACCCACGACGTTCTTGCTGATCGGCTGATACACCGTGGAATGGGCGATCGGCGTGAACGGCACCTGGTCCTTGAAGATTTCCTGGGCTTCCGTATAAGCCTTGGTGCGCTCGGTCATATCGGTGGTGCCGCGGCCTTTTTTGATCAGATCGTCGTAAGGCTTGTAGCACCATTTGGAAAAGTTACTGCCGTTCACCGCGTCGCAGCCCAGCAAGACGCCGAGCCAGTTGTCCGGATCGCCGTAATCACCGGTCCAGCCGATCAGCATCGCTTCATGCTCGCCTGAATGAGCGCGGCGAATGTACTCGCCCCACTCGTACGTGCCGATCTTCACCTTGACACCGATCTTCGCCCAATCGGCCTGCAGCATTTCCGCCATCAGGCGCGCATTCGGGTTATACGGCCGTTGAACCGGCATCGCCCACAGCGACAGCTCGAAACCGTCGGGATAGCCCGCCTGCTTCAGCAGCGCTTTCGCCTTGTCGGTGTCGTATGGAGCGTCTTTCAGGTTCTTGTCGTAGCCCCATTGCGTCGGCGGCATCGGGTCGGTCGCGGTCTGCCCGGCGCCCTGGTAGACCGATTCGATAATCGCTTTCTTGTTGATCGACATATCGAGCGCGCGGCGCACCAGTACGTTGTCGAGCGGCTTCTTCGTGGTGTTGTACGCGATATAGCCGAGATTGAAACCCACCTGGCTCGGCATCGCGAGCGACGAGTCGGCTTTGACCGTCGGAACGTCGGCGGGACGCGGGTACGACATCACCTGACATTCGCCGCGTTTCAGCTTTTGCAGGCGCACGGCCGGATCGACGGTAATCGCGAAGATCAGCTTGCCCACCTTGACCACGCCCGGTTTCCAGTAATCGGGATTGCCGTCGAAGCGGATCGTGTCGTCTTTCGTATAACTGCGGAAAATGAACGGGCCAGTGCCGACCGGATATTGATTGATATCCGACGCTTTACCCGCCTTCAACAATTGATCGCCATATTCCGCCGACAGGATCGACGCGAACGGCATGGCGATCTGCTGCAGGAACGGTGCATCGACCTCCTTGAGCGTAAAGCGCACCGTGTACGGATCGATCTTTTCGATCTTCGCGATGTTCTTGGCGAGGCCGAGATCGTTGAAATACGGGAACGGCACCGCGTACGCCTTGCGGAACGGCTGCTCGGGATCGAGCATCCGCTGGTAAGTGAAGACGACGTCGTCCGCATTGAATTCGCGCGTCGGCTTGAAGAACGACGTGGTCTGGAATTTCACGCCGTGGCGCAGATAGAACGTATAGGTCAGGCCGTCGGGCGAGACTTCCCATTTTTCGGCGAGGCCGGGTTCGATATCGGTGCTGCCGTGCGCGAACTCGATCAACCGGTTGTAGACCGTGTACGAGCCGGCGCTGAATTCGACGCTCGTTGTGTATTGCGCCGTATCGAAGCCCGCCGGACTGCCTTCGGAGCAGAACACGAGGGTTTTGTCGGGCAGCGTGGCAGCCTGTGCCGCAACCGGCGTCATGCCGCTCGCTGCGACCGCGAGAGCGGCGAGCGCGGGCAGCAAGAACTGGGGAACCGCAAACAGCCTTGTTGTTACTGTCATATCGTCCTCCGCACAGCAGCCGGGTCAGCTGCGTTTCGATCATAGACAGCACAAAAATGAGCTTCAACAGGGACTTACCACGCTATCGGGCGCGATGCGGGGCGTCGGCGGCAATCTTTTTTGAAATAACCGGCGCCCCATAATGGATGATTTAGGCAGACCCTTAATTTTCACGATGACTTCGTACCAATTCACCAACAACTGGTTCGACGCGCTGGCGAAAGGCGTGTGGGATCAGTTGATGACGCACCACGCGCCGGCCAGGATTGTCGAAATCGGCTCGTATGAAGGCGCGAGCGCCTGCTATCTGATCGACACGCTGGCGCCCCGCCAGCCGATCGAGCTGCATTGCATCGACACGTGGGAAGGCGGCATCGAACATCAGGCGGGCGGTGTCGCGCAGACCGACATGAGCGCGGTCGAATCGCGCTTTCACCACAACGTCACGCTGGCTGCGGGAAAATATCCGGGGCGCGCGCAACTCACCGTGCACAAGGGATACTCGGACGAATGTCTCGCGCGTTTGATCGCCGCGGGCAAGAAGGGCTATTTCGACTTCGTCTATGTGGACGGCTCGCACCAGGCCGCGGATGTGCTGGCCGATGCTGTGCTCGGTTTCAAACTGTTGAAGGCGGGCGGGATCATCGCGTTCGATGACTATTTGTGGGCCGAACAGTTGCCGTCGGGGAAAGACCCGCTGCGATGCCCGAAGCCGGCCATCGATGCGTTCGTCAATTTGAACTTCCGCAAGCTGGAAGTGCTTTCCGCGCCGCTATATCAGCTTTACGTGCGGAAGTTGTCGGACTAGGCCGCGCGGCCGTTGCAACCGCGCGGGTTTTTTATAGGCCGGGCCGAGCTTTTTAGCCCTGGCGCTTTAGCGCAATCAAGCGCCCAGCCGTTCGCAAATCGCCTTGGTCGCCGCGGCGCCGTTCAGCGTGTAGAAATGCAAGCCCGGCACCCTCGCGTCGATCAGCCGCTGGCACAGGTCCGTCACCACATCCAGCCCGAACGCGCGAATCGACTCGCGGTCGTCGCCGAAGCTCTCCAGCCGGCGCGCGATCCAGCGCGGCACTTCGGCGCCGCACATTTCGGAGAAACGCATCAGTTGCGAGAAGTTCGTGATCGGCATGATGCCCGGCACGATTGGCACCTCGACGCCGAGCTTGCGCGCGTCGTCGACGAAACGGAAATAGGCGTCGGCGTTGAAGAAGTACTGCGTGATCGCCGAATTGGCGCCGGCCTTCACCTTGTTGGCGAAGTTTTCCAGATCGTGACGCGGCGAGCGCGACTGCGGGTGGTATTCCGGATAGCCGGCCACCTCGATCCAGAACCAGTCGCCGAACTCGGCGCGGATGAAGCTCACCAGTTCCGACGCGTAGCGCAGTTCGCCGACTGCGCCCATGCCGGACGGCAGATCGCCGCGCAGCGCGACGATGTGCCGAATGCCATGCGCGCGATACTCGTTCAGGATTGCGCGCAGGCTCTCTTTCGACGAGCCGATGCACGACACGTGCGGCGCCGCCTCGAGCCCTTCTTTCGCCATGTCGACGACGGTATCGAGCGTGCCCTGTTGCGTCGAGCCGCCGGCGCCGAACGTGACGGACACGAACTTGGGTTTGAGCGTCGCGAGTTGCGCACGGGTGGCGCGCAGCTTGTCGACGCCTTCCTGCGTTTTCGGCGGGAAGAATTCGAATGAAAGTTCGATCGGGTTCATGATTCAGTGGGTCAACCGAGACTGCGGTTGCCGAAAATGAGTGCGGACAGCAGCCACGAAACGATGCTGTACAGAATCGAGCCGAAGAACGCCGACCAGAAACCCGACACTTCGAAGCCCTTCAGCAGCGACGCGCACAGCCAGAAGCACAGCGCGTTGACCACCAGGATGAAGAGTCCGAGCGTGACGATCGTGACGGGCAGCGTCAACAGGATCAGCACCGGGCGCAGGATCGTGTTGATCAATCCGAGCACCACCGCGACGATCAGTGCGGTGCCGAAGCTGCGGATATGGATCGACGGAACGAGATAGGTGATGATCAGGAGCGCAAGCGCATTGATCAGCCAGGTCAACAGCACGGTCATGTAGAGCTCCTTTGGCCGGATGTCCGGTAACGGGAAAATGCGCGGCAAAAAGCGCGAGAAAAGCGGGCATGGCGAACAAAGCGGCGCATTGCGCGCCGCCCTGTTTTCAGACCGTCATGCGTTCAAACCGCCCGCGTGCTTAATAGCGGTAGTGGTTCGGCTTGAACGGACCGTTCTTGTCGACGCCGATGTAGCCGGCCTGCTCGTCCGACAGCACGGTCAGGTTCGCGCCGATGCGCGCCAGATGCAGGCGGGCAACCTTCTCGTCCAGATGCTTCGGCAGCACGTACACCTTGTTCTCGTACTTCTTGCCTTGCGTGAACAGTTCGATCTGCGCGAGCGTCTGGTTCGTGAACGAGTTCGACATCACGAACGACGGGTGGCCGGTCGCGCAGCCCAGGTTCACGAGGCGGCCTTCAGCCAGCAGGATCACGCGCTTGCCGTCCGGGAAAATGATGTGGTCGACTTGCGGCTTGATGTTGTCCCATTGGTACTGGCGGGTCGATGCGATATCGATTTCCGAATCGAAGTGACCGATGTTGCAGACGATCGCGTTGTGGCGCATCGCCTTCATGTGGTCGTGGCCGATCACGTGGTAGTTGCCGGTGGCCGTCACGAAGATGTCGGCCTTGTCCGCGGCGTAGTCCATCGTCACGACGCGGTAGCCTTCCATCGCCGCCTGCAGTGCGCAGATCGGATCGATTTCGGTGACCCACACGGTGGCGCCCAGACCACGCAGCGATTGCGCGCAGCCCTTGCCCACGTCGCCGTAACCTGCGACTACCGCGATCTTGCCCGCGATCATCACGTCGGTCGCGCGCTTGATGCCGTCGACCAGCGACTCACGGCAGCCGTACAGATTGTCGAACTTCGACTTGGTGACCGAGTCGTTCACGTTGATCGCCGGGAACGGCAGGCGGCCTTCCTTTTCCATCTGATACAGACGGTGCACGCCGGTCGTCGTCTCTTCAGTCACGCCCTGGATGTGCGAAAGACGCGTGGAGTACCAGGTCGGGTCCGCGTCGAGGTGCTTGGCGATCGACCTGTACAGCGCGACTTCTTCCTCGTTGGTCGGCTTCGAGATCACCGAACGGTCCTTCTCGGCCTTGGAGCCGAGGATCAGCAGCAACGTGGCGTCGCCGCCGTCGTCGAGGATCATGTTGGCGAACTCGCCGTTCGGCCATTCGAAGATGCGGTGCGAGAACTCCCAGTATTCGTCGAGCGATTCGCCCTTGAACGCGAACACCGGCGTGCCGGCCTTGGCGATCGCAGCGGCAGCGTGATCCTGGGTGGAGAAGATGTTGCACGAAGCCCAGCGGACATCGGCGCCGAGCGCGGTGAGCGTCTCGATCAGCACGCCGGTCTGGATCGTCATGTGCAGCGAACCGGCGATGCGCGCGCCCTTCAGCGGCTGCTGCGCCTTGTACTCTTCACGCGTTTGCATGAGGCCGGGCATTTCCGTCTCGGCAATCGTGAGTTCCTTGCGGCCCCAGTCGGCGAGCGACATGTCGGCAACGATAAAGTCTTTGGAAGCTTGCGAGTCGATAACTGCGGCGTTCATCACGCCCTCCTTTCTAAGAAATTGACTAGAAATTTGACGTGAGCGCGGTTCGATGCGGTGGATGGGACAGCGCGATGCGCATCCGAGCCCTCCGATTGAAGCCTTCGAGCCTGGCGGGCGGCCGGCGAATATGCTGATTCGCGGTACCCGTCGCAACGCTCCTCGAAGACGAACGGCGATTGTAGCAAATCGAGATGGCTTCGGGGCGTGGGGGCGCGGTGCGGATTTTCGGAGCGGCGGGTTGAAGCGGGCGCGCCCGGCGTCAGCCGTCAATCACGCTGGCCGCGCGCAATTGCCTGACATGCGCACGAGCGGTGTCGAGGAACTGTCTCGAGAAGCGAAACGCGTCCGCCACGTCGGCGGGGCTGGGTACCTGCAGCCCGAGCGCGACGCGCAAGTAACGCTCGGCATGGATGCCCGCGTGGTAATGCATGCGCACGCGCTTCACATCGTCCAGACGCCGGTTGCCGAAGATCTCGCGCAGTGCCCACGAGAACGCGCCGTCTTCGCCGCCAAGGCGTCGAAACGCGTCATCCATTGGAAAGCCACCGAGCGCCGCGTAGACCGACCGGCGGATGATCAGGCTGCTCGGCACCGTATTGCTGAGCGTCGCCGCATGTGTGGCGAAGTCCGGGTGAACGGTCAGTTCGGCAGGAAAATCGGTGTACTCGACGTCGAGCCGCACTGACACTTCCGTCGGGTTTTGCGCGAGATACGCGCTGGCGGCGGCCAGCGCGCCGGGCAGATACTCGTCGTCGGCGTCGAGGAAGGCGAGCAGATCCTGCGACGCGTGCAGCGCGCCCCAATTGCGTGCGCGTGCCGCGCCGCCGTTGTACGGCATGCGCAGCAGGCCCACGCGCGGGTCGCGGCGGCCGTAATAGGCGACGATGTCGGCGGATGCATCGGTGGAACCGTCGTCGATCACGACGATCTGCGCCGCGTCCGGCTGGATCAGGCAGCTTTGCAGCGCACGCGCGAGCGTCGCCGCGCCGTTGTAGCAGGGGATGAGGATCGAAATGGGCGTCATGGATCGAGGCGCGTACGGCCGAACGACGAAAGGCCGTCGATCTTATCTGCCTTTCGCCAACGTCTATCCTGAAATGCAGGCGCGGCGTGGCGGGGTGATAACGGCTCGACTGCTCGGCAGATTAGCGGGCACCCGCCGCACCCAAGCTCAAATCGGCAACAGCCCCAGCATCGGCGCCAGCAGCACCATCACCACGCCGGCGATCATCATGGTCAGACTGGCGACCACGCCCTCTTCGCTGCCGAGTTCGCGCGCTTTCGCGCTACCCACGCCGTGCGCCGCCGCGCCGAACAGAGCACCGCGCGCGAGCCGCGTGCGCAGCGGCACGAGTCCCAGCACGAGTTCACCGAACAGCATCCCGCAGACGCCGGTGGCGATCACGAACAGCGCGGTGAGATCTTTCGGCGCGTGAATCCGGTCGGAAACGGCGAGCGCGAACGGCGTCGACACCGAGCGCGTCATCAGGCTGCGCTGCAATTCCGGCGACAGATGCAGCAGCTTTGCGAGCATCAGCGACCCGCCGACCCCCACGACGATCCCCACCGTCACGCCGACGGTCAGCGAAATCCAGTGGCGTTTCAGCAATTCGCGGTATTCGTAGATGGGCACGGCGAACGCGATCGTCGCGGGCCCGAGCAACCACATCAGCCAGCGCGTGTCCTGAAAGTAGACCGGGTAAGGAATGTGCGCGAGCACGACGACGGTTGCGAGTACAGCCGGCACGGCCAGCAGCGGCGTCAGCCACGGCGATTTGAAGCGCGCGTACAACGCCTTCGACGCAAAATACAGCGCCACCGTCAGCACGAAACAGCCGGCTGCGATCAGACGCGACGCATCGTCGGCGAACAGGGACGAGTAGAGCGTGCTCATCGACGAACCTCGGGCGGAAATGATCGATCAGCGTGGAAGAATCAGGCGCGCGCCGCGTGCCGCGCGACCATCACGCGGCGCAATGCGAGGCGCCGTTCGAGGCGCGCCGCCTGCTCGACGGCGACGGCCACCGCCACCATCACCATCAGCGTGCCGCCGACCACCACCAGCCCGAGGCGCCAGCCGTCCTCTCGGAACAGCCCGCCGTATTGCACCGCGGCCACCGCGGCCGGAATGAAGAACAGCAGCATGTCGGACAGCAGCCAGTCGGCACCGGCCTTGATCCAGCGCGGCGCGACGCCGCCGCAGAACAGCAGCGCGAGCAGCAGCACCAAACCGACCACGCCACCCGGCACCGGCAGATGCAGCGTGCGCACGGCGAAATCGGCGACGACCCACAGACCCGCCAACGCCGCGCTCTGCGCCGCGATCCGCGCGAAGCGCAGCGCGCCGCGTGTGCGGCCGGCCTGGGCGAAACGTGCGAAAACTGGCGTCGTAATGACAATCCCTGGGTGACTTCGGATGAAAGTCAGTATAGGTTGCACCGCAGCATAAATATAATGACTTACAATCATCCAAATCATTCCAATTTGGAATTTTGGAGCCCGAGATCGTGGAACTACGTGCGCTGCGGTATTTCGTCGAGGTGGTTCGTCAACAAAGCTTCACCGCCGCCGCCGCGCTGATGTTCGTCACGCAGCCAACCATCAGCAAGATGGTCAAGTCGCTGGAGGACGAAATCGGCTCGCCGCTACTGCTGCGCGACGGGCGTCAGATGGTGTTGACGGACGCCGGACGCATCGTCTACCAGCGCGGTCAGGAGGTGCTGGCCGCGCACGCGCAATTGCAGGCCGAACTGAACGATCTCGACAAGCTGGGCCGCGGCGAGCTGACCATCGGCATTCCGCCGATGGGCGGCTCGCTGTTCACGCCGGCCATCGCCGCGTTCCGCCAGCGCTATCCGAAGATCGAGCTGAAGCTGTTCGAGCAGGGTTCGCGCGCGATCGAAACGGCGCTGATCAACGGTGAGCTGGAACTGGGCGGCGTGTTGCAACCGGTCGATCCGGAAAATATCGAGGTGCTGCCGATCACGCGCCAACTGTTATGGCTCGTCGCGCGCACCGGCTCCCGTTGGGATCACTTGCACGAGGTGCCGCTCGCCGAACTCGCCAATGAACCGTTCGTGTTCTATGGCGAGAGTCTCGCGCTCAACGACGTGGTGTTGAACGCGTGCCGCGCGGCGGGCTTTGCGCCGACCATCGTCGGGCGAAGCGGGCATTGGGATTTCATGGCGGCGCTGGTGCTGGCCGGCGTCGGCATCGCGCTGCTGCCGGCGCCGTATTGCCGACGGCTCGACCCGGCGCAGTTCACCTGTCTGCCGGTCGTGGAGCCGGAGATTCCGTGGGAAATGGCGATCGGCTGGCGGCGCAATGGTTATCTGTCGCATGCCGCGCGCGCGTGGCTCCAGGTCGCGCGCGATGCGCTGCCCGGCCAGGCCGGCGACGATTTCATGCTGGGGCCGGGCATTGGGATAAGTGGAATCACGACCGCTGGCGCGGAGCAAACCGCGTCGGCGCCAACGCCAACGCCGCCGCCGTCCGGCCAATGATGCCCTTGCGACCGGCGTTTCCCCGCAGCCCTACACCGCCGATGCCGTTCGGGCCGCCGCCCCGCCGCTGGCCACATCCGCCGGCGCAGTATTCAACGTCATTGGTGCATCGCGCCGGCTAGCGGCGATCCAGTCAGCCGCACGCTCGCCGATCATCACCGACGGCGCATTGGTATTGCCGCCAATCAACGTCGGCATCACCGACGCGTCGACGATCCGCAGCCCCGTCACGCCGCGCACCCGCAATTGCGGATCGACCACCGAACGCGCGTCGCCGCCCATCCGGCACGTGGCAACCGGGTGGTAGATCGTGTCCGCATGCTCGGCGATAGTCCGGCGCAGCTCCGCATCCGACTGTCCCGCATGCGTGTACAACTCGGTGCCGCCGTGCAGCGCAAGCGACGGCGCATCCAGAATGTGCCGCACCATCTTCACACCGTCGATCAGCAGATCGAGATCGCGCGTATCGCTGAAAAAACGCGGATCGATCAACGGCGCGGTGCGAGCATCGGCACTCGCGAGCATCACCGCGCCACGGCTGTGCGGCCGCAGCACGCACACATGCAGCGAATAGCCGTGGCCCCAGTGCATGTGACGGTTGTGGTCGTCGACGAGCGCCGCGCAGAAATGCAGTTGCAGATCGGGGCGTTCGAGCGTGGGCCGGCTCTTGAGAAACCCGCCCGCCTCGGCGACATTGCTCGACAGCATGCTGCGCCCGTGACGCATGAAGTCGACGAATTGCGGCAGCATCCGCGCGATGCCGCGCAACGAAAACCCGGTCGGCTCGATCGACGACACGCGCTTGTTGATCGTGAAATCGACATGATCGATCAGGTTCTGGCCGACCTCCGGCGCATCGTGCAGCACGCCGATGCCGAAAGACTGCAAATGCGCGGCCGGCCCGATGCCCGAGCACATCAGCAGTTGCGGTGAATTGAACGCGCCCGCCGCCAACACCACCTCGGCGCGCGCTTCGAGCGTTTCGGTGCGGCCGCCACGCACGAACTCGACACCGCTCGCGCGCTTGCCGTCGAAGCACACGCGCAGCACGGTTGCGTCGGCGATCATGTGTAGATTAGGACGCGCGCGGTCGTAGATATAAGCGCGCGCGACGCTGCACCGGCGTCCATCGCGCTGTGTCACCTGGTAGAAGCCGACCCCTTCCTGATCCGCGCCGTTGAAATCGCGATTCGGCTTGTAGCCGGCTTCGAGCGCCGCCTGCACGAAGCGCTTCGAAAACGGATTCTGGTAACGCAGATCGGACACGGTGAGCGGGCCGGCATCGCCGTGCCACGCATCGGCGCCGCGCTCGTTGCCTTCGGCGCGGCGGAAATACGGCAACACCTCGGCCCACGACCACCCTTCGCAACCGAGCTGCGCCCACTCGTCGTAATCGAGCGGATGGCCGCGCGTGTAGACCATCGCGTTGATCGCGCTCGATCCGCCGAAGCCGCGCCCGCGCGGCTGATAGCCTTGCCGGCCGGCGAGCCCCGGCTGCGGCGTCGTCAGATAGCCATAATTGGTCTTGAGCTTGTTCGGCACCACGACCGCCACGCCGACCGGCATGTTCACGAGCAGATTGCGGTCGGTGTGCGGACCGGCTTCGATCAGCGCGATCGACGCGTCAGGACAGCTATCAGCGAGACGGCCCGCCAGCGCGCAACCGCCCGAGCCCGCACCGACGATGATGTAGTCGTATTGCATGCGCTCCCTCCTGGTGGGCCGTGTTGCTCGCGAACCCTGTCTCGTACACACTGGTCTGCGTGTGTTTCCCCGGCATTGTAGGGAGCGCTGCGGGGCCGCGGCGGCTTCGTGCCAGGGCGAATCCTCTAAACGCAAGCGCGGTCGCGACCCTATGATGAAAGACACGCAAGTGGCCACCCGCCGGCCGCGCGCGGCATTCAAACAGGGCGCGGCGCGCGCCATCCTCCCAGCGTGCGGCACGACACGCGGCGATTGAACAGCACCCTGCGGCATCCCGTCGATCAGCACCGGCGAGCGCGCGGTGAACGGAGACAGCAAATGGAACGGCATCATTTCGGCCAGACTCACGACGTGACCAATCAGGTCCCGCCGCTGGCGGACTACAACCTGTTTGCCACTGACACCGCGTTGTCCGCGGCGCTCGAACGCGACGGCGCCGGCTGGCATCGCGATGCGCTGTTGCGGCACGGCGCGGCGCTCACCACACCCGACACGCTCGCGCTCGCCGAACTCGCCAACCGTCATACCCCTGAGCTGTTCACACATAGTCCGCGAGGCGAGCGCATCGACGCGCTGGAGTTTCATCCCGCGTGGCATTCGCTGCTCGCGCTATTGCGCCGCGAGGGTCTGCACGCGCTGCCGTTTTCCAATCCGCAACGCGGCGCGATGGTCGCGCGCTGCGCCGGTTATTTTCTGCATGCGCAAATCGAATCCGGGTCGCTGTGTCCGCTGACGATGACCTTCGCCAGCATTCCCGTGCTGCAGCGCGAGCCGACACTGTTCGATACGCTGCGCGACAAGCTGTACGCCCGCGAGCACGATCCGCGCGACCTGCCGCTCGCGCACAAGCGTTCCGCGATGATCGGCATGGGCATGACCGAGAAGCAAGGCGGCTCGGACGTGCGCAGCAATCAGACCCACGCGCATGCGCTCGCCGCCGGCGGCCGCGACGGCGCCTACCGGCTCGTCGGCCACAAGTGGTTTTTCTCCGCGCCGCAATGTGATGCGCACCTCGTGCTGGCGCGTACCGACGATCACGCGAGTCTGTCGTGCTTCTACGTGCCGCGCTTCGCACCCGACGGCAGCAAGAACGCCGTGCAGATCCAGCGTCTGAAAGACAAGCTCGGCAACCGCTCGAACGCGAGCAGCGAAGTCGAGTTTCTCGACGCGTTCGGCATCATGATCGGCGACGAAGGGCGCGGCGTGCCGACCATCATCGAAATGGCGAACTACACGCGGCTCGATTGCGTGATCGGCAGCGCGGCATTGATGCGCGCGGCGCTGGTGCAGGCGATCCATCATGCGCGCCATCGCAGCGCGTTCGGGCGGCAGTTGGCCGATCAGCCGCTGATGCGCAACGTGCTGGCCGATCTGGCGTTGGAATCGGAAGCCGCGACGGTGCTGTTCATGCGCCTCGCGCACGCTTTCGAGGAATCCGCCGACGCTTCGTCCACCTCACCCACCCCTTCCGTCGAACGCGCGTGGCGGCGCATCGTCACGCCGGCGGCGAAGTACTGGGTCTGCAAGCGCACGCTGGAATTCACCGGCGAGGCGATGGAAGTCTGGGGCGGCAACGGCTACGTCGAAACTGGTCCGATGGCGCGCTTCTATCGCGAAGCGCCCGTCAACTCGATCTGGGAAGGCTCCGGCAACGTGATGTGCCTCGACGTGCTGCGCGCGATGGAGCGCGAGCCGGAAGCGGCGCAGGCGTTGTTCGCCGGGTGGCAAGCGGACGCCCACGCGCATCCGGCGTTGAGCGCCGCGCTCGGCAAGCTGGCAGCCACGCTCAACGGACCGGCCGAGCAGCGCGAAGCTTCGGCGCGGCGTATCGCGCAGCAGATCGTGCTGATCGCGCAGGCCACGCTGCTCGTCAGGCACGCGCCCGCCGCTGTCGCCGATGCGTTCATTGCCACCCGTCTCGCCGACGGCTGCGGCGAAAGCGGCCGCGTGTACGGCACGCTGCCGGCCATGTTCGATCACGTGGCGATCATGGAGCGGGCATTTCCCGCGTGAGGTACGGGCAAACGCCAAAGCAGCAGCTGAAGAAATTAAACCCACGAATCAAATAAGCGCGACCCAACACGCACCGTTATCCATCAGTGAGTGGACATCCATGAAGAACGCTTTGCCAGAGGTCGCCGCGCTCGAAGCGTTGCTGCGAGATCAACGCCATGCTTATCTGCGCGCGCCGTATCCGTCGTGGGACACGCGCGCCACGCATCTGCGAGCGTTGCGCAAACTCATGCTCGACAATCGCGACGCCCTCGCCGACGCGATGAGCGCGGACTTCGGCAATCGCGCGAAACAGGAAGTGCTGCTCGCCGAATTCCTGCTCGTGAAGGAAGAGATCGACGCCGCACTCAAGCACGGTAAGCGCTGGATGAAAGCGCAGCGCCGCAGCACCAACAAATGGCTGCGGCCAGCGCGTGCGAAAGTCGTGCCGCAGCCGCTCGGCGTGATCGGCATCATCGTGCCGTGGAATTATCCGGTGCTGCTCGCCGCCGGGCCGCTCGTCAGCGCGTTGACGGCCGGCAATCGCGCGATCATCAAGATGTCCGAGGTGACGCCGCGTACGTCGGCGCTGTTCGAGCAACTGATCAGCCAGACCTTCGCGCGCGATCACATTGCGGTGGTCAACGGCGACGCGGCGTTCGCCGCCGCGTTCAGCGCGCAGCCGTTCGACCACTTGCTGTTTACCGGCTCGACGAAGGTCGGCCACGAAGTGATGCGCGCGGCCGCCGAGCATCTGACGCCGGTCACGCTCGAACTCGGCGGCAAGTCGCCGGCAATCATCGGCGCGCACGCTCGCTTTCACCACGCGGTCGACAACCTCGTCGCCGGCAAGACCCTCAACGCGGGGCAAACCTGCGTCGCGCCGGACTACGTGCTGGTGCCGCGCGGCAAAGAGCAGGCGTTCATCGAACGGGCGCGCGCGCGGATGGCGAAGATGTACCCCGGCTTCGCGCACAACCCGGACTACACGTCGATCATTTCGGCGCGCCACTTCGCGCGGCTTGAGCGTCTCGCCGACGAAGCCCGCTCCGCCGGCGCGCAACTGCACGCGCTCACCGACGCCGTGCCCGATGCCACGAGCCGCCGCTTTCCGCTGATCGCGGTTACCCACGCGCCGGACGAATGCGCGCTGATGCAGGAGGAAATCTTCGGGCCGCTACTACCGATCATTCCGTACGACACGCTCGACGACGCGATCGCATGGATCAACGCGCGGCCCCGTCCGCTCGCGCTGTATCTGTACGCGGACGACGCGCGCACGATCGAACGCGTGACGCACGAAACGATTGCCGGCGGCATGGCGGTCAACGAAACGCTGATGCATCTGGCGTGCGAAAGCCTGCCGTTTGGCGGAGTCGGCGCGAGCGGGATGGGGGCTTATCACGGCTACGAAGGCTTCGTGACTTTCTCGAAGATGAAGCCGGTGCTGACGCAGGCGCGGCTGAACGCGCGCAGCTGGATCTCGCCGCCGTATGGCAAGCGGGTCAACGCGTTGCTGAAGTTGATGATGCGTGTCTGACGGGATCGGACAACGGGTGGACGCTGCGCCGCCTGGTCACGCTCAGGGCGCGGCCGGGCCGCCTGCCACATCGGTGGCGACTACATCGGTCACGTCCTGGGCGACGGTGTCGGCGCCATGCACCGGCTCTTCCTCGCCGCCGCTTTCCAACCGATGCAGCCACGCGAGCAATTCCGCGACCGCCTGATAAAGCTGCGGCGGAATTCGCGCGTCGAGGTCCACCTGCATCAGTAGCGACACCATTTCGGGCGCCTCGTGGACGTACAGGCCGGCTTCCCTGGCCCGTTGCACGATCATCTCGGCCAGCAGCCCGTAGCCTTTGGCGACCACGCGCGGCGCGGGGTCGTTGCTCTGCGTGTCGTAAACGAGTGCGGCCGCGCTGCGGCGATGCTGGCGGCTCATCAGATATCCCAGTCGAAGTCGTCGCGCTGGCCGCCGGGCGCGCGGCTGCCGCGCGCGGCGCGGCGAGCCGCCGTGGCGCCGGTGGCGCCGTTAGCCGCCGCGCTTGCCGAGGGCGCCGCAGCCGAGGATGTCGAGGAGGTCGACGCGCTCGCCGCCGAAGCCGAGCGCGCATACGCCGAAGCCGCCGCCTGAGCTCCCGCCGCGGCCGCCACCGTGGCCGGCGCGCCGCCGCCGATCTCGCGGATCGTCAAGCCGTTCAGTTCGATGCCCGCCGCCGCGAGCCGCTGCCGGAAGCTCTCGCCCTGCATCGCGAGCCGCGCCGCGCCGCCAGGACTCGCCTGCACGCGCGCCACGAGGCGCATGCCGGTCAGCGTCAGTTCGGCGTCGACGGTGCCGAGCGTCGGCAACGACAGCGTCAGACGCGTGCGCCACGGCTGGTCGTCTTCGCTCCCGACGCCGCCGCCGCTGCGGTCCCATTCGTCGCCGTCCTGTTCGATGGTCCAGTCGAGCCGCGCACCCGGCCAAGCTTCGCCGCTCCAGCGAAACTGTCCGGTCGCGAGCAGATCCAGTTGCTGACGCACCAGCGCAACGGTCGCGGGATGTACCGCCGCCGCCATGGATTGCGCACTCTGCGACGAGCCCGCGTCGGCCGTTTGCGCCGCTGCGCTGTGCAGGCCCGCATGCGCGGGCTGGCCGTTCAGGTCGGACAGTGAACTGGCCAGCACTTCGCCGGCCACGAAGCGCGCCGCTTGCGCGGTCAGAATCGACGGCATTGCGCGAGCGGCGGTGTTGCTGTCCGGCGTGCCGCCGGGCGCGCCGTTCTGCGCGGCGCCACCGGGCGATGCTCCCACGCCCTGTCGCGCGGCGCCGTTCGGCAAGGTGGCGTCGCCCTCTTCGCTCGCCCAGTCGAGCGGCAATTGCGTGGCGGCCACCAGCCGGTTTTGCGCCTCGCCGGCAAGGTCCGCCGGCGAGCGCTGGCCGGCCAGCCATTGCGCGAGATGAGCTTCGTAGAAGAGACCGCTGTCGCCGACCGTCTGTTCGAGCGCGGCCGCGAGCGCCGCGATCGGCACCTGGGCAGCCGCCACATTGGCCGTGGCCGTCGTTCCGGCGGCAGCCGGACCGGCGTTTGCGGTAGCGGCAGCGGCAGCAGCCGGCGTATCGAACAGCGGCAAGCCGCCGAATTCGATATCGAGCGCCGGCGCAGCCGGCCAGATCGGCGTTTGCCCGAGTACGGCGGGCGTCGCCTCGCCGCCCGAGCGGGCGATCGCGTTGAGCGTCAGCGCGACGGCGGACAGCGCGGTTTGCGCGGAAGGCGGTGGCGGTGGCGCGGCGGCGGGGGGCGCGGTGGTCGGTGCGGTATCGACGCCCGCCGCGCCGGTCTGCGACGTGGCCGCGCTCCCGGGTGCGATGTTGAGCAGACTGTCGACCCGGCTCGCGAGCAGCGAAGCGATGGCCGTGTCGATTCCGTTCATGCCGATTCCTTGGTCACATTGGCGGCGGCGCGCTCAAATCTCAAATCAATCCAGTCAGGCGCCCCGCCCCGGATGCGGCGCACCTGGCGCAGGCGGCACGAGTGTCGCTCGTGGCGGCACACTCAACGTGCGCCGTACAGTTCCTTGAGCACGCGCGTCGGCCGCCCGGCGAACAGCGCTGACAGATTGGCCATGCCCGGATTCGCCAGATCGCGAATGGCGGCGTCGTCCGCGAGAATCTGGCGGATCAGCGCGTATTTGCGCAGACGCTCGGCCTCGTCGAGCTTCACGCCGAAGTCGGCGTCCCTCAACGCTTCCACCTGGTGCCGGTATTCCTCCTGCAGGTGGACCAGATCGCTCCACAGGGCGCGCCGGGCAGCCACCAGCATGCGGCAGGAAATCGCGGCAACCGCCTCGTAGCGGGCAAAATATTCTGCGTTCGATGTCATCTCATGCTTTCCGCGGCCGGCTGGGCTGCCATCCGCGCGATCTCCGGGGCAATCCCGATCCAGGCCTCTTCGAGCGTAGCCAGCAGGCCGTCGACTTCGACCAGCATCGTCTCGCTCTGTTTTATATTGGCTTCGAACAGCCGACGCGTCATGTAGCTGTACAGCGCGTTCAACCGCTCCGCAATCTCGCCGCCCACTTCAAGGTTCAGCGACTGCTGCAGCCCGCTTTCGATAATGCGAATGGCCTTGCTGACCGCCATGCCGCGATCGGCCACGTTGCCGCCCTGCAAATGCATCCGAGCCTGCGCGATGGCTTGCCTTGCGCCCTGATACAGCAACACGATCAGACGATGCGGACTCGCGCCCATCACACTCGTCTCGACACCGACGCGTGCGTACGCATTGGCTCCAGCGTGCCCTGGGGAAAACATCGGCGCTCCTCCTCTCATACAGACTGCGGTTTGGTCGTGGCAGGGGCCGTGGGAGATGTTGCCGCCCCAAGCTGCCCTATATCCGGGTTATCGGATATGCATCGACAAAGCTTTAGGCCGATGTAAGGAGGATTAAGGGGCGCATCGCGCACGGGTCAGTGCTGTGGCGGCAGGCGCTCGTCAGCTTTTGCTGGCGAGCCATGCCGGCAGCACCGGGCCGCTGCGCCGCGAAGGCGCGGACGGTCGTAACCGCGGCGGCGCGCTCACACGTGCGGGTTCGTGCAACGCAGGCAACGGACGGCGTCTCGCACCGTCCGATGCGCGTTCAGACCGCCATCTGCGAGATTTCGTTGTAGGCGGCGACCAGCTTGTTGCGCACCTGCAAGCCGAACTGGAAGCCGACGTTGGCCTTCTGCATGTCGACCATGACGTCGTTCAGCGACACGTTCGACGACCCCAACTCGAACGCCTGCGATTCGCCGATCGCCGTTTTCTGGTCGCCGCTGATCTTGTCGAGCGACGCCTTCAGCGCCGACGCGAAGCCGCCGGCCGTCGCCGCGCCGGACCCTTCGGACGCCGCCTGGCTGGTGCCGCCGGCCGCCTGCGCCGCCATCGACTGCATCTGTTGCAGCGCCGACGAGAGCGCGTTCACGGGCATGGTCATGTTCTCTCCGTTAAATGAGCGACCGGTGTGGCACAGCCGCACGGCGGCCGTACCGATCTGAGCGAAAGCATAGCAAGCGCGCTCATCGGGAAAGCCCCGAAAGTAGGGGGGAAACCCGGCTCTATTCAAGCAATCGGGTTGAGCTGCGCTGCGGATAATTTCAACGGTGAAAGTCTCTGTCCGTACGCCCGCCGACCTCGGTGCGGCGGCAGGCGGCAGAACGCAAAGGCATCCCGGAGATACCCGACGCATGGATTCGTCAGCCAACTCATTGATCAACCCCGATGCCCGCATGGGGCTGACCGGCGCGCAGGCCGGCGCCGGCGCAGCCGGCAGCGGCCAGGCGGGCGGCGCTGCCGACCTCGGCGGGCTCGGCGGCATGGGCGGCAACTTCACCCAGCGGCTGTCGGGGCTCACGCAGATGCGCGGCAACCCGCGCGCGCCGCTGATCTTCGCGGTCGCGCTGCTGGTGGCGATCGTGGCGGGCCTGGTCCTGTGGTCGCGCTCGCCGGACTACAAGGTGCTCTACAGCAATCTGTCCGACCGCGACGGCGGCTCGATCATCGCCGCGCTTCAGCAGGCCAACATCCCCTACAAGTTGTCCGACAGCGGCGGCGCGATCCTGGTGCCGTCCGAGCAGGTTCACGAGATGCGTCTGCGCCTCGCGTCGCAAGGCTTGCCCAAGAGCGGCTCGGTCGGCTTCGAGCTGATGGACAACCAGAAGTTCGGCATCAGCCAGTTCGACGAGCAGGTCAACTATCAGCGCGCGCTGGAAGGCGAACTGGAGCGCACGATCGGGTCGATTTCGGCGGTGAAGTCGGCGCGCGTGCATCTGGCGATTCCCAAGCCCACGGTGTTCGTGCGCGACAAGGAAGCGCCGTCGGCGGCCGTGCTGGTCAACCTCTATCCGGGCCGCGTGCTCGACGAAGGCCAGGTGGTCGCGATCACGCACATGGTGTCGTCGGCGGTGCCGGAAATGCCGGTGCACGGCGTGACGATCCTCGATCAGGACGGCAATCTGCTGACCCAGCCGACCACCGGCAACGGGCTGGATGCGTCGCAACTGAAGTACCGCCAGCAGATCGAACGCAACACACAACAGCGCATCAACGCGATCCTCGCGCCGCTGTTCGGTGCGGGCAACGCGCACTCGCAGGTCAGCGCCGACGTCGACTTCTCGCACAGCGAACAGACCTCGGAAAACTACGGCCCGAACGGCAATCCGCAACAGGCGGCGATCCGCAGCCAGCAGTCGAGCAGCGCCACGGAAATGTCGCAAGGCGGCGCTTCGGGCGTGCCCGGCGCGCTGTCGAACCAGCCGCCGCAACCGGCCTCCGCGCCGATCACGGCGGGCAACGGCGCGAGCGGTGTCACCACCACGCCGGTCAGCGACCGCAAGGATTCGACCACCAACTACGAACTCGACAAGACCGTGAGTCACGTCGACCGGCCGATGGGCGGCATTCGGCGTCTGTCGGTGGCGGTGGTGGTGAACTACATGAAGGTGGTCGACGCGAAAGGTCAAGTGAGCATGGTGCCGGTCACCGCCGACAAGCTCGCGCAGGTCACCCAGCTGGTGAAGGACGCGATGGGCTTCGACTCGGCGCGCGGCGACTCGGTCAACGTGGTCAACAGCGCGTTCACTACCGAGCTCGATCCGAACGCGAACCTGCCGTGGTGGCGCACGCCGGAAATGCTGGCGCTCGCCAAGCAGATCGCGACCTACCTCGGCATCGGCGCGGTTGCCCTGTTCCTCTACTTCGTGATGGTGAAGCCGGCGCTGCGCCGCGCTTTCCCGCCGCCGGAGCCGGCTGTCGCCGCGCTGACATCGCCGGACGAGCCGGTGCTGCTGGACGGCATCCCGGCCGCCGAGCGCGACGGCGCCGTGGTCGAAATCGAGACCGACAGCGAGACGCTCGCGCTGGAAAACTCGAAGCACAAATATGAGCGGAACCTGGAATTCGCGCGCAGTATCGCGCGTCAGGATCCGAAGATCGTTGCAACCGTCGTGAAAAATTGGGTGTCCGATGAGCGCTGAAGGCGTAGTGAAGAGCGCGCTGCTGCTGATGTCGATCGGCGAGGAAGAAGCCGCTCAGGTGTTCAGGTTCCTCGGGCCGCGCGAAGTCCAGAAGATCGGCGTCGCGATGGCCGCGCTGAAGAACGTGACCCGCGAGCAGGTCGACGAAGTCCTGCAGGAGTTCGTGCGCGAGGCGGAGCAGCACACCGGCATGTCGCTGGATTCGAACGAGTACATCCGTTCGGTGCTGACCAAGGCGCTCGGCGACGACAAGGCCGGCGCGATCATCGACCGGATTCTGCAGGGCAGCGACACCAGCGGTATCGAAGGCCTGAAGTGGATGGATTCCGCGGCGGTTGCCGAGCTGATCAAGAACGAGCATCCGCAGATCATCGCGACCATTCTGGTTCACCTGGACCGCGATCAGGCGTCGGAAATCGTCGCGTGCTTCACCGAGCGGCTGCGCAACGACGTGCTGCTGCGGATCGCCACGCTCGACGGCATCCAGCCGGCCGCGCTGCGCGAACTCGACGACGTGTTGACGGGCCTGCTGTCCGGCAGCGACAACCTGAAGCGCAGCCCGATGGGCGGCATCCGCACGGCGGCCGAGATTCTCAACTTCATGTCGAGCAACCATGAAGAAGGCGTGATCGAGAACGTTCGCCAGTACGACGCGGAACTCGCGCAGAAGATCATCGACCAGATGTTCGTGTTCGAGAACCTGCTCGATCTGGAAGACCGCGCGATCCAGTTGCTGCTGAAGGAAGTCGAATCCGAAGCGTTGATCATCTCGCTGAAGGGCGCGCCGCCCGCGCTGCGCCAGAAGTTCCTGTCGAACATGTCGCAGCGCGCGGCCGAACTGCTTGCCGAAGACCTCGACGCACGCGGCCCGGTGCGCGTGTCCGAAGTCGAAACGCAGCAGCGCCGCATCCTGCAGATCGTGCGCAATCTCGCCGAGAGCGGGCAGATCGTTCTAGGCGGCAAGGCGGAAGATGCGTATGTCTGATCAGAACTCCACGGCGAAGGAAAGCCTCTCGGCCTACCAGCGCTGGGAGATGGCCTCGTTCGATCCGGCGCCGCCCGCGCCGCCGCCCGAACCCGAAGTCGACGAAGGCGCGTTCGAAGCCGAACTCGAACGTCTGCGCGACGCCGCGCACGCGCAGGGCATCGCGTCCGGCCACGTGGCCGGTCAGGCGCTCGGTTATCAGGCCGGTTACGACCAGGGCCATGCGCAGGGTTTCGAGCAGGGCCAAAGCGAAGCGCGCGAAGAAGCAGCGCGGCTCGCCGCGCTGGCGGCCACCTTCAAGAGCGCGCTCGACGGCGCGCAGGGTGCGATCTCCGAAACGCTGGTCGCGCTGGCGCTGGACATCGCGCAACAGGTGGTGCGCCAGCACGTGCAGCACGACCCGACCGCGCTGATCGCCGCCGCGCGCGAGGTGCTCGCCGCCGAGCCCGCGCTGGTCGGCGCGCCCGCGTTGATCGTGAGTCCCGCCGATCTGCCGGTCGTCGAAGCCTATCTGATGGAAGAGCTGCAAACGCGTGGCTGGACCGTGCGCACGGATGCGTCGGTGGAACGGGGCGGCTGCCGCGCGCAAGCCGGCAGCGGCGAAGTGGACGCGGGTATCGACACGCGCTGGGAGCGCGTCGCGGCCGCACTCGGCAAAGTGAGCACGTGGTGAAGCCGACGCTCGAAGAAATCCGCACCAGCGATCTGACGCCGCTCGAACGCGAACTGGCGCTGGCGTCGTTCGGCGCCGAGGCGCTCGCGGATGTGCCCGATGCGGTGACGCCTGAAGCGACATCTGCGGTGACGCCCGCAGCAGCCGCGGTCGCCGCCATCGAAGCCGCGCTGCGCGATCCCGCTCATGCCCATCCGGCGACGGGCGCCGCCGCGAGCCGCGATTCTGCTAGTGCAGCCGCCGCTTCCGCTGCCATTGCTCACGCTCCCTACGACCCCGCGCTCGACAGCAATCCGCACATGCAGGCGTGGCGCGGCCGGCTCGACGCATTGCGCGCGCGCAACGCCATCGCGAGGCCCCTGCGCGCATGCGGACGTTTGACGCGCGCCGCCGGCCTCGTGCTCGAAGCCGTCGGCCTGCGCCTGTCGGTGGGCGCCGAAGTGATGATCGAACTGCCGCCCGGCAGTTCGCTGCCGATGGCCGAAGCCGAAGTCGTCGGCTTCTCCGGCGACAAACTGTTTCTGATGCCAACCACCGAAGTGATCGGCCTGCTGCCCGGCGCGCGCGTCTTCCCGCTCGAAAGCGCGCCGATCGCCGACCCGCTGGCGGGCGCGAAGCGTCTGCCGGTCGGTTGGGAATTGCTCGGCCGCGTGCTGGACGCGTCCGGTCGTCCGCTGGACGGACTCGGGCCGCTCGGCGCGCAGGCCGACGCGCCGCTGTCCTCGCCGGTCATCAATCCGCTCAATCGCGAGCCGATTCACAAGGTGCTCGACGTCGGCGTGCGCGCGATCAACGCGCTGCTGACCGTCGGCCGTGGTCAGCGCATGGGGCTGTTCGCCGGTTCCGGCGTCGGTAAATCGGTGCTGCTCGGCACGATGGCGCGCTACACCAGCGCCGAAGTGATCGTGATCGGCCTGATCGGCGAACGCGGCCGCGAAGTGAAGGAATTCATCGAGCAGATTCTCGGCGAAGAAGGTCTCGCGCGCTCGGTGGTGATCGCCGCTCCTGCCGACGTGTCGCCGCTCTTGCGGATGCAGGCCGCGTCGTATTCCACGTCGCTCGCCGAATATTTCCGCGATCAGGGCAAGCACGTGCTGCTGCTGATGGATTCGCTGACCCGCTACGCGATGGCGCAGCGCGAAATCGCGCTGGCCGTGGGCGAGCCACCCGCCACCAAGGGCTATCCGCCTTCGGTGTTCGCCAAGCTGCCGGCGCTCGTCGAACGGACCGGCAACGGCCCGGCGGGCGGCGGTTCGATCACCGCGTTCTACACCGTGCTGACCGAAGGCGACGACCAGCAGGACCCGATCGCCGACTCCGCGCGGGCGATTCTCGACGGCCACATCGTGCTGTCGCGCTCGCTCGCCGAAGCCGGCCACTATCCGGCGATCGATATCGAAGCGTCGATTAGCCGGGCAATGACCGCGCTGATCGACGAGAACCATCTCAACAGAACGCGTATGTTCAAGCAGATGCTGTCGCGCTATCAGCGCAACCGCGATCTGATCAACGTCGGCGCGTATTCGAGCGGACGCGATGCGGTGCTCGACCGCGCGATCGCGCTGTATCCGCGAATGGAAGCATTTTTGCAGCAAGGTTTTCGCGAATGCGCAAACTTTGAACCGAGTGTCGATATGCTGAACGCGCTGTTTGCCTAAGGAGGCTGACGATGGCGAAACACTTTCCGATCAAGACGCTTATCGGCCTTGCCAAGGACGATGTGGACGCCGCCGCGCAACGTCTGGGCCGCGCGCAGCGCGAGCGCAGCGACGTGCAGACGCAGCTCGACTCGCTCGTGCAATACCGCGACGAATACCATTCGCGCTTTACGGCGACCGCGCAGAGCGGCATGGCCGCCGGCAACATGCGCAACTTTCAGGCGTTCATCGACACGCTCGACGCGGCCATCGACCAGCAGCGCAATCTGCTGGTGACGGCCACCGCGCGCGTCGAGGCCGCCAAGCCTGACTGGCAGCGCCAGAAGCAGAAGCTCGGCTCGTACGAAGTGCTGCAGGCGCGCGGCGAAGCGGCCGAAGCGAAAACCGTCGCGCGGCGCGATCAGCGCGACGCCGACGAACACGCCGCGCGAATTCTGCGCATGCGCGCCGAAGGCGTTTGAGCGGCGCGAGCGCCGCCACGTCTGACCGACCAACCAGTTTGACGGATTGACAGGATTCCTTATGTCGCTTCTTTCACAGATCGGCTCGCTGCTCGGCTCCGCCAGCAGCACCTCGACCAGCGCGGCGATGGCCGCCGCGGCGAGCGCCAACCCGTTCTCGCAGACCTTGCAGCAGAGCATCGACCAGCAAAACAGCGCAGCCGCGCAGAGCGCGAGTCAGCAGCAGGCGGCCTCGGCATCGGCATCGGCGTCTTCGTCGAGCGTGCATGACGCGCCGCCGGCCCAGAGCGCGTCGAACAGCGCGAACGCCGATGCAAGCAGCACCGCGAACAGCAGCAGTTCGACGAGCACGGCGGCGTCCGCTGCGGCAACGGGGCAGACGCAGCAGGCCTCGACGGGCAAGACCGGCGCGAGTTCGGCGAAGTCCGGCAAAGCGGCAGCGCCGACCGACGCGGGCACTGCGGCGGCGGCCGCCGCTGCACAAGCGCAAGCACTGGCTCAAGCGCAAGCTCAGAACGATCCGAACGGCGCAACGACGACCACCACCGCCGACCCCGCCACGACCTTGACCGATGCCGCGACCGCGCTGGCCGGCACATCGGCAACGGCGACGACCGGCAGCACGTCGTCGAAGAAAATCGCGGCCATCGACCCGAAGTCTCTGCAAGACGCGCTGCAGGCGGCGCTCGCCGCGCTTGCGAGCGGCCAGGGCGCGGTGCCGGCGCAGACGTTGGCGAGCGGCGCGGCAGCGTCCGCCGCCACGGCGGCCAAAGGGATGGCGCTGAACGGCGCGGCGGACGGCAAGTCGGCGGCGAGCGGCCTGCTCGGCGACGGCAAGGGATCGGGCGCAAGCAAGGCTGCCGCGACGGCATCGACTGCCGCGCCGACGACACTAACCGACCCGGCGGCGGCGAAATCGGCGCTCGACGCGCTGACGGCGACCGCGGCCAGCAACGGGCAGGCCGACAGCGTGGCTTCCTTCAAGAGCGCAGCCGACGCGGCGAACGCGGCACTGGCCGCCACGCAAGCCGCCGCGAACGCCGCGAGCACGACGGGGGCCGTGCAAAGCACCGGCAATGCCAGCGCGGCGGAGGTGGCGAACGCGTTGACGCCGCAGGTCGGCACGACCGACTGGGAGGACGCGCTGAGCCAGAAGGTGGTGTTCCTGTCGAACGCGCACTCGCAGAGTGCCGAACTGACGCTGAATCCGAAGGATCTCGGCCCGCTACAGGTCGTCTTGCAGGTTGCCGATAACCATGCACATGCGTTGTTCGTTTCGCAGCATCAGTCGGTACGTGAGGCCGTCGAAGCCGCGTTGCCGAAGCTGCGCGAGGCGATGGAATCGAACGGCATCGGGCTGGGCAGCGCCAGCGTGAGCGACGGCTTCGCCCGCCAGAGCAACGGCCAGCAGAACGCCGACTCGGGCCGCTCGAACGGCAAGTCTGGCGGCAACGGCGGCTCGTTCGCCGGCGGCGGCGCATCCGACTCGGTCGACACGGTCGCCAACGTCGCCGTGCAGCGGAAGGTCGGACTGGTGGACACGTTCGCGTGACGGATGGCGCGGGCAATGCCTTCGCCTGACGGTTTGCCTGCGGCGCTGCATTCGCCCGCGAGCAGAGCGCATGAACTTGACCTGAAATCAGTCAAAACGCCTTCTCATGTCGAGCAGCGTGAGTAAGCCGACGGTTTGATGAAGCACCGCGACGGCGCGCGCAGCGCTGCCGGAAGAATGACTGCCTTGTCACTGACGCGGAGTGTGCGGGAACCCAGATTCCAGATTCACCACTCCCCCCTCCAAGCCAGGGGACACGCTTAAGAATTAGCGGTGTGAAGCCGCTTTCTTTGCCTACTTTCTTTGTCCCCCAAGGGGACTTCCTTCGGGGCGCGGCCGCAAAGAAAGTAGGTGCCGCCCCCACAGGGGCAACGCTGGCAGACCGACGTGAAAGCAAGGAGAGGCCAACGTCCCTCGCAAACAGTGAACAACGTCACCAAGCCCAAAGCCCCCGCCCAAGAACCCCAAAAACCAGAGATAGCCTGCAATAACCCTTCTTTTCGACCCATCGCCTGACAGACAAATCAACAACAATCACCATCACCAGCACTAAAGGCAAGCAAAGCAAACCTCATGGCAACCACGACCGCACCTCAGCAAGCCGCGCCCGCCTCGCCGGGCCCCTTGAAGCGCATCATCCTGATCGCCCTCATCGCGATCATCGCCGCGGGCGCAGCCGGCGCGGGGGTGTGGTTCTTCATGTCCAAACGCGCACCCGCCGCGGCTTCGGCCGAAGCCGCGCCGCCGCCATCCGCGGCGCCGCTGTTCTTCCCGCTCGAATCGATGACGGTCAACCTGCAATCGGACGACGGCCAGCAGCACTTCCTGCGCATCGGCCTCACGCTCAAGCTCGGCGACGCCCGCACCCAGCAGGAACTCACCGACCACATGCCGGAAGTGCGCAGCCACATCCTGCTCGCGCTGTCGAACAAGCATCCGGACGAACTCGCGCCGCTCGAAGGCAAGCGCGCGCTCGCCAACGAACTCAAGACGCTGATCGAGCAGCCGAGCGACAAGGGCGCCGCGCCGATCAGCGTGCAGGACGTGCTGTTCACCGAATTCGTCGTGCAGTGACGTTGTCTAGCACTGCCATCATCAACCGCCACGGGACGCACGAGGAATAAGGAATGGGCCACGAAGAGTTCATGTCCCAGGAGGAGGTCGATGCCCTGCTCAAGGGCGTCACCGGCGAATCCGACACTGAAGCCGAGCAAAGCGACCGTTCGGGCGTACGCCCGTACAACATCGCGACGCAGGAACGCATCGTCCGCGGCCGGATGCCCGGCCTCGAAATCATCAACGACCGCTTCGCGCGTCTGTTGCGCGTCGGCATTTTCAACTTCATGCGGCGTTCGGCGGAAATCTCCGTCGGTCCGGTGAAGGTGCAGAAGTACAGCGAATTCACCCGCAACCTGCCGATCCCGACCAACCTGAATCTGGTCCACGTAAAGCCGTTGCGCGGCACGTCGCTGTTCGTGTTCGATCCGAACCTCGTGTTCTTCGTGGTCGACAACCTGTTCGGCGGCGACGGCCGCTTCCATACCCGCGTCGAAGGGCGCGACTTCACGCAGACCGAGCAGCGCATCATCATGAAGCTGCTCAATCTGACCTTCGAGCACTACGCGACGTCGTGGAAAAGCGTGCGCCCGCTGCAGTTCGAATACGTGCGCTCGGAAATGCACACGCAGTTCGCCAACGTCGCGACGCCCAACGAGATCGTCATCGTCACGCAGTTCTCGATCGAGTTCGGCACGACCGGCGGCACGCTGCACATCTGCATGCCGTATTCGATGATCGAGCCGATCCGCGACGTGCTGTCGTCACCGATCCAGGGCGAGGCGATGGACATCGACCGCCGCTGGGTTCGCGTGCTGTCGCAGCAGGTACAGGCAGCGGAAGTGGAACTGACCGCCGACCTCGCGCAGGTGCCGGTCACGTTCGAGCAGATCCTGAACATGCGCAAAGGCGATGTTCTGCCGATCAACATCCCCGAGCGCATCACGGCGAAAGTCGACGGCGTGCCGGTGATGGAATGCGGCTATGGAATTTTCAATGGTCAGTACGCGTTGCGGGTCCAGAAGATGATCAGCGCAGCCGACACGATGAAGGAAGGTGGATATGAGTGACCTGAACACAAAGCCCGAGGCCGAACTGGTCGCCGGCGAGCCGCAACTGGCCACCGGCGCGGTGAGCTCGGAGGACGATGACGCAATGGCCGACTGGGCCAGTGCGCTCGCCGAGCAGAACGACAACACGGAAGTCAGCGCGACGACGGCCGGTGTGTTCCAACCGCTGTCGAAGGTCGAGCCGACCTCGACGCGCAACGACATCGACATGATCCTGGACATTCCTGTCCAGATGACCGTCGAACTTGGCCGCACCAAGATCGCGATCCGCAATCTGCTGCAACTCGCGCAGGGTTCGGTGGTGGAGCTGGACGGCCTCGCCGGCGAGCCGATGGATGTGCTGGTGAACGGCTGCCTGATCGCGCAAGGTGAAGTGGTGGTCGTGAACGATAAGTTCGGTATCCGTCTGACCGACATCATCACGCCGTCCGAACGCATCCGGAAGTTGAATCGATGAAACGCATTGCCCGTCGCGCCGTGCTCCACGCTTCGCGCGATGCCCTGCTTCGGGCCGCCCAATTGGCGGCCGCCACGGCGGCGCTGTGCGCGCCGCTCGTTGTGCCCTGCTCCGCGCACGCCGCCGACATGAACGCGGTCAACCACGCCGCGAGCATCGCGTCGGGTGTCGGCGCAGGTGCGGCCGTGCCGGCGCTCGGCGTCGGCGCGGTATTGCAGACAATCGTGGGTTTGCTGGTCGTGATCGGTCTCGTGTTCGGCTGCGCATGGCTCGCACGCCGCTTCGGTCTGCAGCCGGGCAATCGCGGCGGCCTCGTGAAGACCATCGGCGGGGCGTCGCTCGGCGGCAAGGAGCGGGTCGCGGTCGTCGAGATCGGCGACACGTGGCTCGTACTCGGCGCGGCGCCCGGCAACGTGCGCTTGCTGCATACGATGCCGGCCGGCTCCGCCGCGCCCGATGCGCTCGCCGGCACGTCTGCACAAAATCAAGGCGCTCGCGCGCCGTTACCGGGTACCTTCGGCCAACGCTTTCGCGACGCGTTGAAAGGCGAGGTAGGCAAACGTTTCAACGCGCCAGGCGGCGGGGATCGGTAATGCAGTTCAGTTCCATGCAAGTCAGCCTTGGGCCGGCGCGTAACGCCGCGGCCGCTTCAGAAGCCGCTTCGCAGCCCCCTTCACAAGCCGTGCTCGCCGTGCTGCGCCGCTACGCGCCGCTCGTGCTGCCGGCGCTGATGCTCGCGCTGCCCACGCTCTCCTTCGCGCAGACCGCAGGCCTGCCCGCGTTCAACACGAGTCCGGGCCCGAACGGCGGCACGACCTACTCGCTGAGCGTGCAGACGATGCTGCTGCTCACGATGCTGTCGTTCCTGCCGGCGATGGTGCTCATGATGACGAGCTTCACGCGCATCATCATCGTGTTGTCGCTGTTGCGCCAGGCGCTCGGCACGACCACCACGCCGCCGAATCAGGTGCTGGTCGGCCTCGCGCTGTTTCTCACGCTTTTCGTGATGTCGCCGGTGCTCGACAAGGCCTATAACGAAGGTTACAAGCCGTTCTCCGACGGCACGATCACGATGGACCAGGCGGTCTCGCGCGGCGTCGCGCCGTTCAAGACCTTCATGTTGCGCCAGACCCGCGAAAGCGATCTCGCGCTGTTCGCCCGCATCTCGCACGCCGCGCCGATGCAAGGTCCGGAGGACGTGCCGCTGTCGCTGCTGGTGCCGTCGTTCGTGACCAGCGAATTGAAGACCGGCTTCACGATCGGCTTCACGATCTTCATCCCGTTTCTCATCATCGACATGGTGGTGGCGAGCGTGCTGATGTCGATGGGCATGATGATGGTGTCGCCCGCCACCATCTCGCTGCCGTTCAAGCTGATGCTGTTCGTGCTGGTCGACGGCTGGCAGTTGCTGCTCGGCTCGCTTGCGCAGAGTTTCGTTTAACCCGCGTTTGATTCTTCAACCCTCGACGTTTCCGGCACCCTCACCATGACACCCGAATCAGTCATGACGCTGGCCCACCAGGCGATGTACATCGGCCTGCTGCTGTCCGCGCCGCTCCTGCTCGTCGCGCTGGTCATCGGTCTGGTGGTGAGTCTGTTCCAGGCGGCCACGCAGATCAACGAATCGACGCTCTCCTTCATTCCGAAGCTGCTGGCCATCGCGGTCACGCTCGTGATCGCCGGCCCATGGATGCTGACGACGATGCTCGACTACCTGCGTCACACGCTCACCAGCATTCCGACGCTGGTCAACTGAGCGGCGCGCCGCCGCTTCTTCTGCCGCCATGTTCACGGTCACCTACGCTCAACTGAATGTCTGGCTGACCGCGTTCCTGTGGCCGTTTGCGCGCATCGCCGCGCTGATCGCCACCGCGCCGGTGTTCAGCAACGCGTCGATGCCCACGCGCGTGAAGATCGGCCTCGCCGCGTTCGCCACGATCATCGTCGCGCCGACCATCGGCGCGTTGCCGCAAGTCACGGTGTTCTCCGCCGCCGGGGTGTGGATTCTGGTCAACCAGTTCCTGATCGGCATCGCGCTCGGCGTGACGATGCAGATCGTCTTCCAGGCGATCGACGCGACCGGCTACTTCATCGGCCTGGGCATGGGCCTCGGCTTCGCGACCTTCTTCGACTCGCAGGCGACCGGTTCGGGCGTGGTGATCTCGCGCTACATGACGACGATCGCGACGCTGGTGTTTCTCGCGGTCGACGGCCATCTGCAGATGCTGGCCGCTCTGGTGACGACGTTCGAGTCGGTGCCGGTGTCGGCCAACCTGATCGCGCCGCACGGCTGGCAGACGCTCGCCAACTGGGGCGGCTCGATCTTCTCGGCGGGCTTGCTGCTGTCGCTGCCGGTGGTGGTGGCGTTGCTGATCGCCAACCTCGCGCTCGGCATTCTCAATCGCGCGGCGCCGCAGATCGGCGTGTTCCAGATCGGCTTTCCGCTCACGATGCTGGTCGGCCTGCTGCTGGTACAGCTGATGCTGCCGAACATGATTCCCTTCTTCATGCGGCTGTTCGACAGCGGCATCGACGAGATGGGACGGGTCGCGGCGGAGCTTCGCTAAAGCACTTCCACACTTGCGCGCTGTACTTGCTCATAAAAAAACACCCCAAATCGTTGGACGGGTGTCCAACTCTTGGGGTGGAGTTCAATTGCGCCGTTTTTTTTATTCGGGCCGCGTCAATCCATCAGTTGTTGATGTACTGGAACAGCGACATGTTCTGCACCTGCACGAAGGCCTGCTGCGAAGCCTGCAATGCCGCCTGCTGCATCGTGTATTTGCTGATCGTCGTCACCATGTCGGTCGAGGTCAGATCCGACAGGTTGCTCTGAGTTTGCAGCGAGTTGGTCTCCGTCACGGTTTGCAGCGCCTTCACTTCCTGTTCGCGTCCGCCGACCGACGCCTGCACCGCCGTCACGTTGCTCATCGTGTTGGCCAGTTGCGTGAGGCCGGTGTTCATGGCGTTCTGCAAGTTCGCCGCCGCCGCCGCGTTACCCGCCACCGGTTGTTGCAACGCGGAGATCATCGCGTTCAGGTTGGCGAACACGTCCGTGCCCGCCTGTTTGGCCGGCTGGACCGTGAAGGTGTCGTTGGCGGACGGCGTGCCGGTGATCGCTACGGTCTGGCCGGCAATCGTGATGTTGGCGCCTGCCGTATAGGCTTGCGGCGTGCCGGCGACGCCGGTGGTGGTGTCGTTGATCTGATACGTCAGCGACGAGCCGCTGCCGCTGAACTGGATCTGATACGAATCCGCGTTCGCCGCGTTGGTCGGATCGTTGACCGTCACCGCACCGATCACGCCCGTGCCCTGGTTGCCCGAGCTGCCGGTGGCGACCGGCTGCGCATTGATCGCGCCGACACTCATGAACACGGCGATGCCGTTGTCGCCCGTCGCCACCTGGTTGCTGTCGGTGACCTGCACGGTGCGCGTGCCGGTGTCGCCCGAATAGACGACAGCGCCGCTTGCGTTGGTGGTGAACGACTGGGTGGCGTTCTGGAACCCCGAGAACAGCGAATTGCCCGAGCTGTCAGTTGCATTGGCATAGGTCAGCAACTGGTCGCGCAAGCTCGTCAGCTGAGTCGCAATGGCGCTGCGGTCGGCATCGTTCAAGCTGCCGTCGCTCGCTCTGAGCGCTTGCGTGTTCACGCTTTGCAGTGTGCTGAGCACGCCGCTGAGGGTCGAATCCTCGGCCTGCAGCGACGACAGCGCGGCGCCCTGGTTGCTGGTGTACTGCGACAGCGCCGTCGCCGTGGAACTCAACTGCACGGCCTGGGCCGCACCGAGCGGGTTGTCGGCGGCGGTGCTGAGGCTGACGCCGCTCGAAATTTCCTGGTAGATCTGCGACAACTGAGCCTGCTGATTGCTCATTGTCTCGACGTTCATGCTGAAGTACTGCGAGCTGGAGATACGCATGGTTCAACGCCTTACTGGAAGATGCCGAGCAACGTCTGGAACAGGGTCTGCGCGGTCTGGATGACCTTGCTGTTGGCCTGATAGAGCTGCTGATACTGAAGCAGGTTCGCTGCTTCCTCATTGAGATTGACGCCGGAAACGGACTGCTGCGCGGACGTGATCTGCGTGACGAGCGCGCTTTGCGCGGTGCTCGACGTCTGGACCTGGGTCGCCTGGTTGCCGATCTGGTTCACGTAGGTCGCGTACGCGGTCGTCAACGTCGACGTGCCGCCCGACAGCACCTGCGCGGTGGTCAGATTCGACAGCAGTTGCGCGTTGCGCCCGTCGTTGGTCGCGCCGGTGTTGGGTCCGATCGAGAACGAGTCGCCGTCCGACGGCGTGCCGCTGATCGTGACCGTCACGCCATTCATGCTGCCGGCGCTGGTCGAGTTGGTCGGGTTGTTGATCGTCAGCGTCGCGCCCGAGCCGGGCGAGTACGGCACGGCGGTGGTCGCCGAGGTGATCGTGATCGAGGTCGGCGGCGTGCCGGCCACCGTGACCACCGAATTCAGCGGGAAACCGGTGAGGCCCGTGCCGGCGGTATAGGTGATCGTCGACGCCGTGGTCGGCGCGCTATAGCCGGCCGCCACGGTACCCTGCGTGATCGTCCCGCTGCCGGTATTCGATGCGCTGGCCGAAGCCAGCACCGGCGACGCGGCCGCGATCGCCGACGGCGACGTGGTGGTCAGCGCGAAGCCGTTCAGCGCGCCGCGCGTCGGCTCGACCGAAAACGAGTCGCCCGGTTTCATCGTGCCGGTGGCCGAGAATTGCAGGCCGCCGATCGGGTTGGTGAGGCTCGTGGCCGAGCCCACGATGCTGCCGGTCGAATTGTCGGTCAGCGTGTACGCGGTGCCGTTGTACGACAGCGTATAGTCGCCGGTGGTCGGTTGCGTTGCGTCGGAAAACGTCGCGCTCAGCGATGCGTTGCCGGTGTTCTGCGCGTTCGCGTACACGGTCGGCGAGCCGACCGTGAACAGCGCGCCGCCCGCGGTGCCGTTCAGCGTGATGCCGAGTTCGTTCTGCGCGTTCACCTGCGCGGCGAAGCTGGTAGCGATGGCGCCGAGTTGCGCTTCCGCCGGGTCGAGCGTCTGCGAACGGAATTGCAGCAGGCCGCCGAGCGTGCCGCCGGACACGCTGGTGTCGGACAGGGTTTGTGGCGTCGGGGTCGGCTTCGCGCCGGCCTGGCCGAGATACTGGACCGACAGCTCGGTCGGATCGGTGGACGAGGTCGCCGTGCCGAGATTGAAACTGTTGCCGGCGGACACGAGCGGCTGGCCGTTGGCCATGAACACGCTGTAGCCGCCGTTGTTCTGCACCACCGACACGCCGACAAGTTGCGACAGGTTCGCGACGGCCTGGTCGCGCTGGTCGAGCAGCTGGTTCGGCGTCTGGCCCTGGGCGGAGGCCGCGGTGATCTGCGTGTTCAGCGACGCAATCTGCGCGGTATAGGTGTTGATGTTCGTGACCGCATCGCTCAATTGCGTGTTGACGCTCGCGCGCAACTGGTCGTACTGCTCGCCGGCCGCGTTGATCTGGTTCGCGAGGGTCTGCGCGTCGCTGATCGCGGTCTGGCGCGTCGAGACACTGGACGCGTCGTTGGCGACGTTCTGCAGGCCCGTGAAATAACCGGTGATGGCGCTCGCGATCCCCGACGTCGGGCTGCCGACCAGGTTGTTCAGCTGCGAGATCATCGCGTTGTAGGCGGACAGCGCGCTACTCGACGATTGGGCGTTGTTCAGCTGGGTCGCCAGATACTGGCTGTACTGGCGCTGCACGGTGGTCGTGGACACGCCCATCGGCAGATAGCCGGAACCCGTGTAGGTGCCGCCGGTTTCCGAATAGACAGGCGTCTCGATCGAATAGCCGGGCGTCGACACGTTGCTGATGTTCTCGCCCGTGGTCGTCAAACCCCACTGGGCTGCATTGAGTCCGCTGAGACCGATGTTTAAGAGATTGCTGGACATGCGTCATCCTGAAGGGCGACACCGCAGTCATGCCGCCACGTTACTTGAACATCCTGTTTATCGGCCCGCGGCAAGAAAAATTGAGGGCCATTCCATGCATGTGCGACGTTTGCGAGGCGAGCCGCGCAGGCTCGCTGCGCACGCGTTCTGTGCTCGCCTTGCTGTATCAGGTGGCCCGCGCGGGCCTGTCCGTCATGCGGGCGAACCGCCATGAGCCGGCGGCCTGACCATGATCGTCAAGCGAGGCGAAGCGCAGTCAACATTTTGCGCCCCGCCCATCCAGCATCCAGTCAACGCACCAGCGACCGGCGCTTCATCTCGAGCTGCGTGATCAGCCGTTGCAGCGTGTTTTCAGCGCTGCCCGGCAGCGTCATGAAACGGAAGCCGAGCTGATAGCGCTGCGTGCCGTTGGGCAGCGACGTCGAGCGGTGCGACACGAGTTGCAGATCGAGCGAGAGCCGGCCGAGCGAGCCGAATGACAACTCGCAATCCATCAGACGCGTGCCCATCGGCAATTCGGCCACGCGTTCGTCGGTGGTGCGCATGCCGACGCCGCCGAGCGACAGGTCGTGCACTTCGAAGCGGAACGTGTCGCCTTGGGGCAGCCGGCCGCTGCACACGTACGGATCGAGAATCGGCGCGTTGACGCGGAAATACTCGCGGCGCTGGACGTAAAACAGCACCTCGGGGAAGTCCGACTCGAACGCGGGCATTCCTTCGAAGCGGGTCTCGTGCGGCGTCCTGGTGGCGAACTCGACGCGCACGCCGTCCGGCGAGGCGTGGAACTGGCAGCGCGGCGCGGCCAGCAGGCCTTGGTTCTGCTCGGCGAGCGCGCCCCAATCGAAAGTGAAAGTGCGCTCGCGTACGTCGACGTCGAGCAGGCGCGTCACGAGCTGGCCGCCCGCAAATTCGACGGTGAGGAAATCGCCGCGATTGACGAGATTGCGCAACTGGACGCCGATCTCCAGCGGATTGCGGCGGCCGAAATCGGGCGCGCTTTCGTCTTGCGGGGCGTGCGGCTGACCGAGTGTGTCGGTGTGGCCGTTCGACTGGTTCATATCCATGGGCTTGCCGGTATGCTTTGTTCTTGCGGGCGCGTGCCTTAGCTCTGGCGGGGCTTTCGCGAGGCCTTCGTCGAAGCCGCGGCACGTGCATTCAACCGGACGTTACGTCGCTTTCCGGTATCGGGTCTAACTCTTTAGCGGCAGCTTCCAGCCAAAATTTAGGGGCTCGGAATGAAATATTTGCCGCAAACGTTAAAACGCGATCCGCCCTGTCGCGGGTGGACCAGCCGCCCGCGGGCGGCTGGCCCCTTCCGTCCTGTTATGCACCTGGCCTGGTCGCGTGGATGGTTTTGAACCAGGTCGATCAGCTTGCGTCGAACCTGGTCCGGCTGCATCGTCACCGCTGCCTGACTACCGCTGTCAACTCACTGCTGTATTAACGGCAGATCAGCCCATCTTCTGCATGATCGACATCAGCTTGCGCGCATAGTGCGGGTCAGTGGCATAACCCGCGCGCTGCATGCCGTTGGCAAAGCCGTTCACGTCGTGCGATGAATTGATCACCTGCGCGTAGCGCGGGTTGCCCTTGAGCAGGCTAGCGTAGTCGGTCATCGCTTCCTGATACGAATCGTACGCACGGAATTTCTCGACCGTGCGCTGCGGCCTGCCGTTCACATACTCGGTCGTGACGGTCGACACGGTCTTGCCGGTCCAGTCCTTGGTCGCCTTGATGCCGAACACGTTGTGGCTGGTCGAGCCGTCCGCTTTCCTGATCTCGCTCTTGCCCCAGCCCGATTCGAGCGCGGCCTGGCCGATGATGAAACGCGCCGGAATGCCGGTCGCGGCGCTCGCGGCCTGGGCCGGCGCGGCCAGCTTGTCGACGAATGCGTCGACCTTCGGCGAGCTGCCGTCGCCGCGCAGCGGCGGCGTCAAGGCGCTGTTCGCCGAGTAGCCCTTGCCCATCGCCAGCTGGCCGTTGGCCTGCGCGTTACCGTAGGCTTTCGCGAGCGCGTTGAGCGCGGCCGTCTGGCCCTCATCGCCACCGCTGCCGCCGCCCAGCGCGTTCGCCATACCGGCGAGGCCGCCCGCGCCACCCGCGCCGCCCGCGCCATTGCTCACCTGCATGCCCTGATTGCGCATCAGCTGCTTGAGCATCGCGTCCGCCACGCCGATGCCCTTCTTCGACAACTGCTGCGACATCTGCTGATCCATCATCGACGTAAAGGTGGCGCTGTCGTGCGAATCGAATGGGCCGTCCTGCGGCGTCGCGTCCCGCATGCTCTTCAACATCATCTGCGTGAACACGGCGTCGAACTGCTGCGCGGCCATCTTCATGCCGGCTTGCGGCGAAGCCTTGGCTTGCGCGCTCAGACCGGCGAAACCCTGCACGTCGAGCGCGAACCGCTGGGTCAGGTCGTTTGCGGTATTGGTCGTATCCGAATTCATCTGGCGTCTTCCTTAGATGATTTCCAGGTCGGCGCGCAAAGCGCCCGCCGCCTTCATGGCCTGCAGGATCGACATCAGATCCGCCGGCGTCGCGCCCAGTGCGTTGAGCGCCTTCACCACATCGGCGAGGTTCGCGCCGGCGTTCACCAGCTTCAGCGCGCCGTTGTCCTGCTTCATCTGAATCTGCGATTGCTGCGCGACCACGGTCCGTCCGTTCGAGAACGCGCCGGGCTGGCTCACGACCGGCTGCGTGTTGATCACCACCGACAGATTGCCGTGCGCGACCGCGCAGTTCTGCAGCGTGACCATCTGATTCATCACGATCGAGCCGGTGCGCGCGTTCAGGATCACCTTCGCGGCGGCCTGCGCCGGCCTGACGTCGAGGTTCTGCAATTGCGCCATGAACGAGACCTGCTGCTGCGGATCCGCCGGCGCGCGCAACTGGATGGTGCGGCCGTCGAGCGCCGTGGCGGTGCCGCTGCCGAACGCATTGTTGACCGCCGCGACGACGCGCTGCGTGGTGTCGTAGTCCATGTCGTTCAGGTCGAGCTGCATGGTGCCCGCTTGCGACACCGAGGTCGGCACCGCGCGTTCGACGATTGCACCGCTTGCGATGCGGCCGGCGGCCAGCGTGTTGACCTGCACCCTGCTGCCGTTGGCGCTCGCGCCGGCGCCGCCGACCGCCAGGTTGCCCTGGCCGAGCGCGTACACCTGGCCGTCGGCGCCCTTGAGCGGCGTGAGCAGCAGCGTGCCGCCGCGCAGGCTCCTCGCATTGCCGAGCGACGAGACCGTCACGTCGATCGCTTCGCCGGGACGCGCGAACGGCGGCAGCACCGCCGTCACCATCACCGCGGCGACGTTCTTCAACTGGATGTTCGACAGCGTCGACTGCGAGTTGCTCGACCCCGCCGCCTGGTTATTGATCGAGATACCGAGGTTCGCCAGCATGTTGGCGAGCGTCTGCGTGGTGAACGGCGTCTGGGTGGTCTGGTCGCCCGTACCGTCGAGGCCGACCACGAGGCCGTAGCCGATCAGCGGGTTGTCGCGCACGCCCTGGATCTGGGCGAGGTCTTTCAGCCGTTCGGCATGCGCGGGCGTGGCGGCCGGCAGCGCCGCGCAGGCGAGCGCGATGAACGCGAGCGCACGGCCGGCGCGCGAGGCCGTAGCGAATGCAGCCGCAAAACCAGCGGTGATGACGGCGCCAGCCGCGCGGCGCGGGGAGACGGTACGCATGATCACCACGGCGACACGTTGAGGAAGAAGCGTTGCAGCCAGCCCATGTTCTCGGCCTCATCGAGATAGCCCTTGGCGGAATACTCGATTTTCGCGTCGCCCACCTGGGTGGAATACACAGCGTTCAGGCTCGAAATCGTGTTCGGATTCACCACGCCGGAGAAGCGCACGAATTCGTTGCCCTGATTGATCAGCATCTGCTTTTCGCCGCTGACGACCAGGTTGCCGTTGGCCTGCACGGCCGTCACGGTGACAGTGATCGTGCCGTTGAACGTATTCGACGCGTTGGCGCCGCCGGTGCCGGAAAACACGTTCGCGCCGTTCGCGCTCAGATTGGTCTTGGCGAACAGACCGCCGAGAAAGCCCGCGGTCGGCACGCTGAAATTCGTGCTGCCGTTGCGATTGGCATTGGCGCCCGACGACTTGGTCGCGTTGATGTTTTCGGCAATCACGATCGTGATGATGTCGCCGACATTGCGCGGCCGCTGGTCTTCGAACAGTGGCCGGCCCGCGTAGCCCGGGTTGTAGATCGAGCCCGGCGCCTGCGCTTGCGGCGGAATCGGCGGCAATGCCGTCATCGGCTGCTGGGTGATCGGCTGCTTGGGCACGAGGCCACAGCCACCCAGGGCCGCGAGCAGCGTAAGCTGAGCGAGCGCCTGAGCGGTGCGCGAATGAACCGGAGTGCGAGTGAAGTACGACATCGTGATTACCTTCTTCAGTTCCCAGTCCCTCAAACCTGCATCTGGCTGAGGGTCTGCAGCATCTGGTCGGAGGTGGTCACGGCCTTGCTGTTGATTTCGTACGCGCGCTGTGTCTGGATCATGTTCACCAGTTCCTGCACCACGTTCACGTTCGACGCTTCCACATAGCCTTGATTGAGCGTGCCGGCGCCGTTCAGACCGGGCTGCGCAATGTTCGGCGCGCCCGACGAAGCCGTCTCCGAGAACAGGTTCTCGCCCTTTGCATCCAGGCCGGCCGGGTTGATGAAGGTGGCGACCTGCATCGAGCCGAGCTGCTGGGTATTGGTTGAGCCGGCGACGGTGATCGACACCACGCCGTCGCTGCCGATCGTCAGCGAGGTCGCGTTGGTCGGGATCGTGATGGCCGGAATCACCTGATAGCCGCTCGACGTGACGAGCTGCCCTTGGGCGTTGGTCTGGAACGAGCCGTCGCGGGTGTAGGCGGTCGTGCCGTCGGGCATCTGCACCTGGAAGAAGCCCGCGCCGTTGATCGCGATGTCCTTCGAGTTGCCGGTTTGCTGCAGGTTGCCCTGGGTGTACAGACGCTCGGTCGCGACCTGTTGCACGCCGGTGCCGAGCTGGATGCCGGACGGCAGTTCGGTTTGCTGCGTCGAGTTCGCGCCTGGCTGGCGGATGGTCTGATACAGCAGGTCCTCGAACACCGCGCGCGAGCCCTTGAAGCCGTTGGTGCTGACGTTCGCGAGGTTGTTCGAGATCACGTCCATCTGCGCCTGTTGCGCATTCATGCCGGTAGCGGCGATGTAGAGCGAGCGATTCACAATTCTTCTCCTGTGTCGACCGGAGTTGGCGCTTTAGCGCTTACTCCGGTCCCATGCAACGCGGTCGACCGGAGTTGGCGCTTTAGCGCTTACTCCGGTCCCATGCAACGCGGTCGACCGGAGTTGGCGCTTCAGCGCTTACTCCGGTCCCATGCAACGCGGTCGATCGGAGTTGGCGCTTTAGCGCTTACTCCGATCCCATGCAACGCGGTCGACTGGAGTTGGCGCATCAGCGCTTACTCCGGTCCCATGCAACGCGGTCGACTGGAGTTGGCGCATCAGCGCTTACTCCGGTCCCATGTAAAGCGGTCGATCGAAGTTAGCGCTTCAGCACCTACCCCAATCCCATACAAGACGGTCGCCATGTCGGGGCACCCCCGCGGCAACCCGTTAGCTAAAGGTGAGCAGCTGGTTGGCCGACTGATCGTTCTTGTCCGCGTTTTCCAGCAGCTTGGTCTGCATCTGGAACTGGCGCGCGTTGGTGATCATCGAGACCATCGCGCTGACCGGATTCACGTTGCTGCCTTCCAGCGACGCCGGCGCCAGCGTGACAGCCGGATCGGCGTCGGCGGGGTTGCCGTCGGCGGTGCGGAACAGGCCGTCGTCGCCGCGCGTCATGGCTTGCGGGTCCGGATTCACCAGCTTCAGTTGATCGACCGTCACCACGGCGGTCGGCGGATCGCCCGGCGTCAATGCGGACACCGTGCCGTCCTTGCCGATCGTGATCTCCGCGCCCGGCGGCACCGACACCGGCCCGCCGTTGCCGAGCACCACCTGATTGGTGGCGTTCACCAGTTGGCCGTTCTCGTCGACATGCAGATTGCCGGCGCGCGTATAAGCCTCGGTGCCGTCGGCGGCCTGCACCGACAGCCAGCCCGGACCCTGGATCGCCACGTCGAGCGGGTTGCCCGTCTGCTGGATCGGCCCGGGCGTGTAGTCGGCGCCCGGCGTCGACGACAGCACGAAGGTGCGGGTGGTGTTGTCGTTGATCGAGCTGCCGTCGCCGAACGACATCGGCACGGCACGGTAAGTCTCCAACTGCGCGCGAAAGCCGGTGGTCGATGCGTTCGCGAGGTTATTCGCGACGATCGCCTGCTGTTCGAGCGCCTGGGCGCTGCCCGACATCGCGGTGTAGATCAGCCGATCCATGGTGGGGTCCCGGTCGCTTACAGGTTGATCAGGGTCTGGTCGACGGTCTGCTGAGTCTTGATCGTCTGCGCGTTCGCCTGATAGTTGCGTTGCGCGGTGATCAGGTTCACCAGCTCGCTCGTCAGATCGACGTTCGAGTTTTCCACCGCGCCGCCTTGCAGCACGCCGTGGTTGGTCGAGCCCGGCGTGGAGATCTGCGCGACGCCAGAGGCCGAAGTCGCGCCATACTCGTTGTTGCCGAGATCGACGAGGCCGTTCTGGTTCGCGAAGTTCGCCAGCACGATCTGCCCGAGCGCCGAAGTCTGGCCGTTCGAATAGTTGCCGGTCAGCGTGCCGTCGCTCGCGACCGTGAAGCCGGTCAGCGTGCCCGCCGCGAAGCCGTCGGGCTGCAGGCTGTTCACGCCGTCCTTGCCGCCGAATTGCGTGGTGCCGGAGATGTTCAGCGTGATGTTCTGCGGCGTCGACGAACCGTCGGTGGTCGGGATCGAGACGTTGAACGTGAACGGCGTGGCAGTGGTGGTGCCGTTCGCATTGGTCGTGCCGATCAGCGTGCCCGACGAGTTGAAGTTCGCCTGGCCGACCAGCGTCGCCGTGCCGGTCGAGGTGCCCGCGTAGACGTTCCACGTGCCGGCTGACGTCTTCGCGAAGTACATGTTGACCTGCTGCGAACCGCCGAGCGAGTCGTAGACCGTCGTGCTGGTCGAGTAGTTGTACGTCGACGAGCTGTTCTGGTTGAACGCGACCGGCGTCGGCGTGATGGTGTAACTGTCGTTGGCCGCCGGCGTGCCGGAGGCGAACGTCACGGTCTGGCCGTTGCCGAGCGGGATCGCCGTTCCTGCGGTGTAGGTGCCCGTAGTGGTGGTGTTGAGCGTGGTGTCCTTGACCGTGTAACCACCCGCGCCGTCGAAGGTGATCGTGTAGCCGTCGGCGTTCGTGCCTGAGGCGGCGTTGGTGGTCGCCACAGTAGGCGTGCTCTGCGTACCGGCGATGGTGCCGGGCGTCACCGTCGGCGTGCCCAGCATGAGGTTGTCCTGCGCGTTCAGGTTCAGGCCGGCGGCGATCGTGGTGGTCGGCGACGGCGCGATGTTCGCGGTCGGCACCTGCAGCGGTACGGTTTGCGCGGTGTTGATCACGCCACCGTTGCTCGCCGCGTAGCCCATCAGTTGCAGGCCCTGCGCGTTGGTGATGAAGCCGTTCTTGTCGAGCTGGAACACGCCGTTGCGCGAATAGGTCAGCGTGCCGTTGTTGTTCATCTGGTAGAAGCCGTTGCCGTTGATTGCAACGTTCAGCGCCTGGTCGGTCGTGGTGATCGTGCCTTGCGAGAACTGCTGCTGAACTTCGGAGAGCTTCGTGCCGATGCCGACCTGCTGGCTCACTGCCGTCGCCACCGAATTGGCGTACATGTCGGCGAATTCGGCGGTGCCGCTCTTGAAGCCGACGGTGTTGGCGTTGGCGATGTTGTTGCCGATCACGTCGAGATCGGTCGACGACGCCGACAAGCCGCTCAAACCTTGTTGGTAACCCATGACGTTCTCCGTGTCTGGAAAGTCGTAACTGAATTAATCTGAATCAGAGGATCGCGGCGACGCTGGTCAACCCGACCGTCGAACCATTCGACAGGACGAGGCCCGCTGTGCCCGAGCTCTGCGTGACGACGCTTTCCACCGTCGCGCCGGTCAGCGTGGTGGCGGTAGCCTCCTGTCCGTTGATCGTGCCGGTTGCGGTGATCGTGTAGGTGCCGTCGGGCAGCGTGTTGCCCGCCGTGTCGGTCGGCGTCCAGCCCACCGGAATCGTGCCGGCAGACTGCTTGCCGAGGTCGATCGTGTTGACGATCGTGCCGGCCGAGTTCTTCACGACGACCTGCAGGTCGCTCACAGCGCTCGTCAACTGCACGCCGAACGCGCCGGCTTTGCCGCTCGCCACCGCGACCGAGTTGCCCGGCGCGAGCACGGTCGAGCCGATCAGCAGCGCGGCCTGCGACTGCTGGCCTGCGGCGAGCTGCGTCGACAGGGAGCTGAGCGACGTGTTCAGCTGGCTGATGCCCTGCACCGTGCTGATCTGCGCGAGCTGCGAGGTCATCTGCGAGCTGTCCATCGGGTTGGTCGGGTCCTGATTCTTCAACTGCGCGACGAGCAATTGCAGGAACGTGTTCTGCAGGTCGGTGGCCGACGTGCCGCTCGTCGAGCTGGTCGAGCTCGTGCTGCTGCTCGCGCCGTTCATCGTGTCGAGCAGCGTTTGCGAAACGGTCGTGCCGTTGCTGCCGATCGTGGTGTTGGTGGTCAAGGCTCTCTCCTCAGGTTCCGATCGTGAGCGTTTTCAGCATTAGTGCTTTGGCCGTGTTCAGCGTTTCGACGTTGGCCTGATAGGAACGCGAAGCCGAAATCATGTTGACCATTTCCTGCACCGGGTCGACGTTGGGCAGCGTCACATAGCCGTCCGCGTTGGCCGCCGGATTGCCGGGCTCGTAGGCCGTCTTCATCGGCGTAGGGTCGTCGACCACGCCGGTGACCTGCACGCCGCCGACCTGCTGGCCCGACGCCGAGCGAGCGCCGCCGAGCGGGTCAACCGCGAACACGACCTGCTTGGCCTTGTACGGCTGGCCGTCCGGGCCAGTGGTACTGTCCGCGTTGGCGAGATTCGACGCCGTCACGTTGAGCCGCTGCGACTGCGCCGACATCGCGGAGCCAGCAACACTAAAAATATTCATCAGGGATGGCATGGTTTCCTGACCTCTCCTGCCGGTATGAGCCGGCTTCAGTTAAGTCCCGTAGCGATTTGTTCGTGCGTGCTGCCGCGTCTGCCGTTGCATCTGCTGGCGCGTGCGCCGCATGTCCTGTTACGAGCCCGACGTGATCGCCGCGAGCATCGCTTTGATCTGGTTCGACAACACCGTCATGCCCGATTCGAAGTGCAGGGTGTTGTCGGCGAACTGGACCCGCTCGGTGTCGATATCCACCGTGTTGCCGTCGAGCGCGGGCTGCGTCGGAATCCGGTATGCCAGGTTGCCGTAGTCGTCGGGCGTGCCGCCCGTCGCGGTGAGCGTGGCCTTGCCGGCCATGTGGCCCGGCTCGGTCGACGTCATCGACATGCCGCTCGTCACGCCGGCGGGCTGCGTCATCGCCAGCGCCGAGCTGTTCGATGCGCCCTGGCCGGTGGTGCTGCCACCCGTCTTCTTCAGCGCGCCGGCCAGCGACGACGCGAAATCGACGTCGCGCGCCTTGTAGCCCGGTGTATCGGCATTGGCGATATTCGACGACAGCAGCTCCTGCCGATAAGCGCGTACATCCAGCGCCTGGCGGCCGAACGCGAATTCGGAATCGAGTTTGTCCAGCATAGAAATCTCCCGAGACGGTTCCCGAGGCTTCCCGTGACTGCCTCGCTCGAGGGCTGCATCGACCGGGAAGGCCTTTTTGCATGAGGTGCATCTTATGGGCCGAACGCAAGTGGCAATCGGACGAATAACCGGGAAAGGGGGCTTCTATTCAACGTTTGCGCAATGGGAGCGCTCACTAGAATGCAAGGCGTACCGATGCATTCCATGGAGAACCGTGATGGACCAGCCCACTTCCGATTTGCCGCAGCGTGCGAACCGCGCGGCGGCGCATCGTACGGGCTCGCGCGCCGGTCGGCCGGCGCGTGCGATGCGGCTGGCTCCGCGCCTCGCGCTGCGCACCACGTCGCATCTTTTCACGCGGCTGGTGGTGAGCGTGGCGCTGTGGGTCGCGGGCGGCATCGTGCTGCTGCCGGGCGCGAGCCAGGCGCAGGAAGCCGGCGGCCCGATCGTGATTCCGGGTCCGGCTGAAAAGAACCCCGGCGCGCTCGCCGATATCGCACAGCAAATGCAGACGCCGTCGCAGCGCGCGGCGTCAGCCGCGTCGCTGGCCGCCGCCACCGCGCAGTCGATCGGACGCGGGCCCGCGCCACGCGACGCTGATCCGTTTGCGCGTGCCGCCGCGACGAACGGTGCGATCGTGATTGCGGGCGCGAACGAGCCCGCCGCCGCACCGGCGATGATCCGCACCAGCTTCAAACCGGACGCCAACGGCGTCGTCACGATTCCCGCGCCGGGCAATGCCGGCGTGTCGGCGGATGGGGCGCGCGCGACTGCCGCGCCGGCCACGCGCGCGGTCGTGCCGGTGGCAGTGACGCCTGCGCCGGTGAGCCCCGCCGGCGTGCAGCCGGTCGCCGCCAGCGCGCCGCAAGGCAGTGGTTTCGACAGCCTCGCGTCGCGCGGCGAGCCGCCGCAATTCGGCGCGAATGGCAAGCCGGTCGCGACGGCCGCCGCGCTGCCGGGCCGTCCCGTGATCGCCGCGACGCCGGCCGTGCGCCAGCAGGCGCCCGCGGTCGCCCAGAAGAACCTGCAGGCCGCCGTCGTCGCGCAGCCTGCTCCGCTGCCCGGCCAGCAGGATCCCGAAGCGATTCACGCCGCCGCCCTCGCCTTCCTGCAGCAGCAATCCGCCGGCTTGCCCGGCAAGATCGACATCACGGTCGCGCAGGCCTTTCCGCGCGGCCTTACCACCTGCACCGCGCTGGAACCGTTCATGCCGACCGGCGCGCGCCTGTGGGGCCGCACGACCGTCGGCGTGCGCTGCGCGGGCGAGCGGCCATGGACCATTTACCTGCAGGCACGCGTCTCGTTGCACGCCACCTACTATCTGGCCGCGCGCGCGATGGCGCCGGGCGAAGTGCTCACCGCCGCCGACCTCGTAGCGCGCGATGGCGATCTGACCGGCTTGCCGCAGGCGATCGTCACCGACCCGTCGCAGGCGATCGGCTCGGTCTCGCTCGCGCGGATCGCGGGCGGCATGCCGCTGCGCCGCGACATGCTCAAGAGCGCGTCGGCGATCGCGATCGGCCAGACGGTGCGGGTCGTGGCGGCCGGTGACGGATTCTCGATCTCGTCCGAAGGCAGCGCGATGAACAACGCGTCGCCGGGGCAGCAGGTGCGAGTGAAGACCGCGAACGGTCAGATCATCTCGGGCATCGTCAAGGATGGCGCGACGGTGGAGATTCAGCTGTGAACCGGCTGCCCGGCCGCGTCCTCGGGCAGGAAGAGGCCGTGGCGGCGGCTTGGGCGGAAGTGGTGTCGATGGGGCCAGATTGCGCTGAAAAGCCAGGTCCGATGTGGGGCGATTGCGCTAAAGTTTTGATCAACGGTTGCCGTTATCAGGATCAAATCGTTCAGGAAGCCAATCGTGAAAGTCGATTCCACAACCAATTCGAATCTGCCGACGTTGAAAGACGCCCTGTCACGCTCGCAGCAAAGCGACGCCACCCCGGCGGCCAACAGCGCGCCGAGCGCAAGCACGGCCACGCCGGCCGCCGCCAGCGCTTCGGGCGACGCGAGCGTGAGCCTGTCGGGACTGTCGCAGCACTTGCGGAGCCTGGCGGCGTCCGGCTCGGCGGACATCGACACGGCACACGTCGCGTCGATCAAGCAGGCCATCAAGGACGGCACGCTGCAAATGGACTCGGGCAAGATCGCCGACGGCGTCTTGCAGACGGCGCGCGACCTGTTGCAGAACAAAACCTCGTCGACCGGCAATTGATCGACACATCGAAGCGCGGTGGAGTGCCGGCGGCCTTCGACAAACCCGGCTTGCGAGTCACGCGCGAGCCGCTGTGCCTAGCGAGTTGTTGAGATGAAAGACGCCCTGCTTGCCACCCTCATCGAAGAATATTCGACGGTCGAGGCTTTCGCCTCGATTCTGACGCTCGAATCGAAGGCGCTGACCGCCTTGTCGCCGCTGGAGCAGTTGCCCGCGATCGTCGAGAAGAAAACCGAGCTGATCGGCGTGCTCGCCAGGCTCGAGACCGCGCGTGACGCGCAACTGGCCGAGCTGGGCTTTCCGGCCGGCTGGTCCGGCATGGAGCTGGCGGCCAGCACCGATGCGCGGGTCGCCGCTCAATGGACACTGCTGCAAAAAGCAGCGGAGCGCGCCCGCCGCGCCAACACCAACAACGGCGAACTGATCCGCGTACGCATGGACTACAACCAGCGGGCGCTGGCCGCACTGCAGGTGAACGTGCCGCGCAAGGCCGGGTTCTACGGGCCTGATGGCCGGATTCCGGCTCATTCCGCGCTCTGAAAGCGCTACTCATTACTGATTGCCAGCCAGATCCGCTTCCACGAGACATGAACAAAAGGCCCGTCTTTGACGGGCCTTTCGCGTTTTTGCCGCCGCAACTCCCTCGTTTCATTCCCGCCCACCTCGCTCCAACGACCTCAACGTTAGCCATCCGGCTAACTGGCGCACAACGCCGCGCCGCGTTGAAATGACAGCCCCCTATCGAGCTTTGCGCCGTCGCCGCGACTGGGGAGTTGCGGCGCGCTCACCGGCAAAAGCTCTGCCCACTAGCGAGGTTGTGTAATCGTGTGTATAGTTAGAGGAGTGCGACATGAACAGCGCCGAGGCCGCCAAACTGATCCAAACCGATGGCTGGCGGCTCGTCCGGATATCGGGCAGCCACCATCATTTCCGGCACGCGGTAAAGCCCGGTCTCGTGACCATCCCGCATCCGAAAAAGGATCTGCCGCCCGGCACCCTGAACAGCATTCTCAAACAGGCGGGCCTGAAATGAAGAACCTGATTTACCCGATCGCAATCGAGCCTGGAGACCAGCAGCATGCGTTCGGCGTGGTAGTGCCCGACATTCCGGGCTGCCACTCCGCGGGCAACACGCTGGAAGAAGCCTATGCGAACGCCAAAGAGGCCATCGAAGCGCATCTCGAGACACTGATCGACGAAGGCATGCCGCTGCCCGAGCGGCGCTCGCTCGACGAGCATCGGCTCAATCCAGACTTCGCGGGGTTCACATGGGGTTTCGTGACAACGCGCAACATTCCGGCGTTGAAGAAGGCGATCCGCATCAACATCTCGCTGCCCGAGGTACTGGTAGAGGAGATCGACGCGTATGCGCAGGCGCGTGGCATGTCGCGCTCGGCATTTCTCGCGCTTGCCGCCGAACATGAGATGGCCGGCGCGTAAAGAAGGCGGGCGCATGGCGCCGCGCCGTGTCGAACACGGCGCGGCGTTTCAGTTCGCCTCGGCGTTTGCCCAGGCCATTTCCCGTAGCCGCGTGCGCAGGCGCGCAACGGCCTGGCTGTGCAACTGGCACACCCGCGACTCGCTGACTTCCATCACCGCGCCGATTTCGCGCAGGTTCATGCCGCGCTCGTAATACAGCGACATCAGCAGCTTCTCGCGTTCCGGCAGCCGGTCGATCGCTTCCACCAGCGCCGAGCGCAGGCTGTCGTCGAGCAGCGCCGACAGCGGGTCGGAATGGTCCACGCAGTAGCGGTCGAGAAACGGCTCGTCGTCGGCGGAACGGTCGAAGTCTTCGTAGTAGATCAACTGGCTGCCGTGCAGGTCTTGCAGCATTGACTGATACTCGTCGAGCGGCATTTGCAGGTGCTCGGCAATCTCTGTTTCGCTCGCCGAGCGGCCCAGGTTCTGCTCCACCTTGTGCACCGCCGTTTCCACTTCGCGCGAGGTGCGCCGCAAGCTGCGCGGCAACCAGTCGTTGCTGCGCAACTCGTCGAGCATCGCGCCGCGAATCCGCTGGCTGGCGTAGGTCTCGAACTGCGCGCCCTGATCTTCCTTATAGCGGCCCGCGGCATCCAGCAACCCGATCATGCCGGCCTGGATAAGATCGTCGAGATCGACGCTCGCCGGCATCTTGGCGACGAGCTGCAAGCCGAGGCGACGCACAAGCGGTGCGTACTTCGTCAGAACTTCGGCTTGGGAAATCTTTCCCTGGGCGTTATACATCGTGCTTCCCCTTGTCCTTATGCCGCCTCTCAGGCGTGCTGCGCGGACGGTTGGTCGGCGTGCTGCGCCGCTGTAACAGTCGCTGGCCCCATCCATGGCGTTTGCGACGACATCGCTGGCCGCATCGGCCAGTACTGCAATTCGGCGGCGAGGTGCCGCAAGTCGCGCGCAGCCGGTGTCGACGGGAACGCATCGACGACACAACGCGACAACTCCAGGGCTCGCGCCATCCGCGCATCGGCGGCGACGCAGCCGGCGTCTTCCAGCGCCACCGTCAGGTAGCGCCCGGCCACGCCGGCCAGGTTGCCAAACGTCGTGTGCGCGTCGTTCAGGCTTTGGACGTGATTTGTCAGCACGCGAAACTGCGCGATAGCGTGTGCGTAGTGCAGACGCTTCATGCACGCATACGCGTCGGTGATCGCCTGGGCCGACACGCGCGTGACGATCATCACGTCGTGCGCCTGCCTGGCGAATGGCGACAAGTGGCCTTGCTCGTCGAGTTGCGCGTCGATCAGCACGATGTCCGTGGAACCGCCGAGCAGCACGTTGAACTGCTGGGCCGTGTGGCCTTCGCGGTTGTTGCGCGACGCGGCCAGCACCGAAAAACCCAGCGGGTGCCGTGCGGCGGCGGCGTCGAGCGTCATCTCGCCGCGCATCACGGCCGAGAAATTGCCTGCGCCGCGCAAGCCGCCGAGCATCGCGCTCACCGATCTGTCGCCCACGCATTCGTCGATCACCAGCACGTCCTTGCCCTGCTGCGCGAGCGCGGCGGCGAGATTGACCACCACTGTCGTGCATCCCACGCCGTCCGGTCCGCCCGTCACGGCGATCACGCGCGCGCCGCTGCGGGCGAGCATCCGCCGCAGTCCTTCGGCCTGATCCGAAACGAGCTTATCCAAAGCGAACCTCGTGCAGCTCGGCGGTCGAACGTGCTGAAAGTGCCGACAGCAAGGCCGGGATGTCGTCGTCGTGCGGCACGAAGGGCGAGTTGTCGCGCGGAATACAGAAGGCGCTCTTGATCAAGAATTTCCTGGTCCCGACGTACAGGTTCTCCGGCACCTTCTGCCCGGTCGACACGTAGTGCACCGGCAGCTTGTAGCGGATCACCGTATCGAGCACGCCGCCCAGATTGGTCGCTTCATCGAGCTTGGTCAGGATGCAGCCGGCGAGCGGCTGCTGATCCGGCGCGCGCTGATAGGCCTGCACGACTTCGTTGAGCGTATCGCCGTGACTCGTCGCGTTGAGCAGCAGCAGGCGCTGCACCGGCTGACCGGCGCGGCACAGCATCGCGATCTGGTCGGACACGAGGCGGTCGCGCTGGCTCATGCCGATCGTGTCGATCAGCACGATGTGCTTGTTGCGCAGTTCGGAGAGCGCGAGTTGCAGGTCGGCGCCGTCTTTCACCGCATGAACCGACACGCCGAGAATCTTGCCAAAAATGCGCAGTTGCTCGTGGCCGCCGATCCGGTAGCTGTCGGTGGTGAGCAGCGCGACCTTGCTGGCGCCAAAGCGCATCACGCAGCGCGCGGCGAGCTTCGCGGTGGTGGTCGTCTTGCCGACGCCCGTCGGGCCCATCAGCGCAAACACACCGCCGCGCTCCATCAGCGCGTCTTCGTCTTCCATCACCGGCAGGTTCGATTCGAGGACCGAGCGTACCCAGTCCATGCCGCCGTCCATCGTGTCGATGTCGTCGGGCAGGTTGTCGATCATCATCTGCACCAGCTGAGCGGAAAAGCCCGCGGCGAACAGATGCTTGGTGAGCGCGCCGCGCGCCGGATTGCGGCGTTGACGCTCGCCCCACAGCAAGCCGGCGAAGTGTTCTTCCATCATCCCGCGCATCGACGACAATTCGTTCATCACGGTGTCGTTGACGACCTGCTCCATGCGCGCCTTGATCGCTTCGGCAACCGAGGCCGGCGTGCGGGTGTCGTCGTTGCTGGGCTGAGCCGGCGCGTTTTTCTGCGCCGTGCGGCGCGCGGCGACTTGCGCGGCTTCGCGGGCCCATTCAGGTGTGTCGGTCGCGGGCACGGCGGCGGCCGGTTGCGCGGCGGGTCGCGCGACTTCGACGGCGGCGCCGAGTCCCTTGGCGGCGGCGACGGCCGGCGTCATCGCGTCGGGGCGTGCGCTGTATTCGCCTTGCTCTTGCTGCTGTTCGGCGGCGATGCGGCGCGCGTGGTCGATCAGCCACGGGTTCGATTCGGCCATCGTGCGCGGCGCGGCGGCATCGGTCTTCGAATCGGCGGGCGTGACGGGCACGCCGACGGCTTTAAGGAGGTCGGCACGGATGTCCTCCGACAAACGAGCCGCCGCTGCGCGGGCGGTCGGCCCTGCGGGAATCTGTTGCGCAACCGGTTGATGAGCTTGTTGGCTGACAGCCGGCGCGGCATTCACTGCGGCGCCCCGCAAGGCCGTCGCCTGGGGCTTCGCTTTCGACGCCACGGATTTCAGCGCGGTCGTCGGCGCTTCATTCACAGGCACGCTCACTGGCGCGCTCGCTGACATCGTTTCGGCACCCGCTTCCGGGCTCGCGCCGAACACCGACGAGAACACATCGGGCATGCCGCTCGCGTACGGATTCGCCTGCATGGCCGGCAGTGCACGCGGTGCGACAAGGGGCTGCTGTCCAGCGTTCGAACCCGTCGGCGCGGCCAATGCAGCGCTTACGCCATTGCGAGCCTTGGGCGTGAGGGCTGCGAGATCGCTGTCGGCCAGTGCGACGATCTCGACGCTGCCGTCGTCCATCGTGCGATTGGACAACACGACCGCATCCGGGCCAAGCGCTTCACGAACCAGACGCAGAGCATCGCGACTGGTGGCACCGACAAATTTACGAATGTTCAAGCTGGACCCCCAATGAGGTATTCGGACTGACGGACCGGCAACACACCGCTTCCCATTGAGATCAATTATTGCGAAAGATGTCGAGCGACGATCGATGGATAAAGACCGTTAAAGGTAGGCAATTCGCGCGATGGAACGGCGGCCGAGGCAACGCGCGCGCGGGTTTCAACGGGGCCCCGAGCGGGGCCGCGCGGCGCTTTCGGCGGCGTCGAACGGATGCGCCGGACCGCGCGGGCCAATGCAAAGTAAGGCGTCGGAATGAAAACCGGCGCCCAAAGGGGCGCCGGTAAAAGCTGCAATGGCGGGCTGCGGGTTGTGGGTTGTCGGTTGTGGGTTGCGAGTTCTAAGCCGCAGCTGCCCATGCCGCGCGTCAGCCGTGCGCGCCGATCAGATTCACTACCTTGACGTTGCGCGTGTCGGGCACTTCCGCATACGAGAGCACCTTCAACTGCGGCAGGCTGCGGCGCAGGAAGCGCGCGAGCATCGGCCGCAATGCGTGCTGCACCAGCAGCACCGGCGCGAGGCCGAGGTTCTGCTGACGCATCATTGCCTTCTGCGTTTCGTTCAGCAGCGTGTTCGCGAGGCCCGGTTCCAGTCCCGGGTTCGGGCCGGTCGCGAGTGCCTGCGACAACACCCGCTCCAGATTCGAGTCGAGGCCCATCACCTGCATGTCGCCGGTGCCGGGGAACCACTGCTGCGTAATCGCGCGACCCAGCGCGAGGCGCACGGCGGCGGTGAGATCGTGGGCGTCGGTGATCTTCGGCGTGTGCTCGGACAGCGCTTCGAGAATCGTACGCAGGTCGCGGATCGGCACGCCTTCTTCCAGCAGGTTTTGCAGCACCTTTTGCAACGTGGTGAGCGGCAGCGTCTTCGGCACCAGATCGTCGACCAGCGACGGCGTGTCTTTCTGCATCCGTTCGAGCAGCGCCTGAACTTCGCGGCGGCCGAGCAGTTCCGACGCGTGCGTCACCACCAGGTGATTCAGATGGGTCGCGACCACCGTACTCGAATCGACCACCGTGTAGCCATACACCTGCGCCTGTTCGCGCAGATTCGTGTCGATCCAGATGGCCGGCAGCCCGAACGCCGGGTCTTGCGTCGGCGTGCCCGGCAGCGAGGCGGAGACCTGGCCGGGATTGATCGCCAGCCATTGGCCCGGATACGCTTCGCCTGCGCCCACTTCGACGCCCTTGAGCGCGATGCGATAGCCGTTCGGCCGCAATTCGAGGTTGTCGCGGATATGAATGACGGGCGGCAGGAAGCCGATTTCCTGCGCGAACTTCTTGCGGATGCTCTTGATCCGCTTGAGCAGTTCGCCGTCCGAGTTCTTGTCGACGAGCGGAATCAGCCGGTAGCCGACTTCGAGGCCGAGCGCGTCGATCATCGTCACGTCGTCCCAGCTCGCCTCGGCGTTCTCAACCGGGGTCATCGCGGCCGGCGCAATATCGACGAGCGCCGTGCTGGTCCTGCGTTCCTCGGCGCGCTTTTTCATCGTGCGGCCGAGTTGAATCAGACCGCCGCCGAGCAACAGAAACGCGAAGTGCGGCATGTTAGGGATCAGGCCCATCAGCACGAGAATGCAGCCCGTGATCACCAGCACACGCGGATTCGTGAACAGCTGGCCGGTGAGCTGGGTGCCGATGTCCTCGTTGGTCGCGACGCGCGACACGATCACGCCGGCGGCGGTCGAAATCACCAGCGACGGAATCTGCGCGACGAGGCCGTCGCCGATCGTCAACAGCGTGTAGTTCTTGCCCGCCGCCGCGAAATCCATGTTGTGCTGAACCATCCCGACGATCAGCCCGCCGACGATGTTGATCACCATGATCAGCAGACCGGCGATCGCGTCGCCGCGCACGAACTTGCTCGCGCCGTCCATCGAGCCGTAGAACTCGGCTTCCTGCGAGACTTCCGAGCGGCGCTTGCGCGCCTGCTCCTCGTTGATGAGGCCGGCGTTCAGATCGGCGTCGATCGCCATCTGCTTGCCGGGCATCGCGTCGAGCGTGAAGCGCGCGGACACTTCCGCGATCCGTCCCGCGCCCTTGGTGATCACCATAAAGTTGATCACCATCAAAATGACGAAGACGACGATACCGACCGCGAAATTGCCGCCCACGAGGAAGTGGCCGAACGACTCGATCACCTGGCCGGCCGCGTCCGGACCGGTGTGGCCTTCGAGCAGCACGACCCGCGTGGACGCCACGTTCAGCGAGAGCCGCAGCAGCGTCGAGAACAGCAGCACGCTCGGGAACGCGGCGAAGTCGAGCGGCTTCATCGTGTACATGCTGACGAGCAGCACCATCACCGAAAGCGCGATGTTGAAGGTGAACAGCAGGTCCAGCAGGAACGGCGGCAACGGCAGAATCATCATGCCGAGAATCATGCAGATCAGCACCGGCCCGGCGAGGGCGCGCAAATTGGTGCTGCTCAAGGCATCCGGCCGTCGGGCGAGGAAACCGGCGCGAGCGTTCATGCGGAGGCTCCTGGAGCGTCGTCGTTAGCGGGATTGTCGGGGTTGAGCGTATCGGCGGCTTCCTGATCGGCTTCATCGTCCGATACACCGCCCTTGTCGAGTTCCGCCGGCACGTCGAGTTCGGTCGGTGCGACCGGCACGACGCCGCCTTCGGTTTTGAAGCGTCGCAACTGGTACACCCACGCGAGCACTTCGGCGACCGCGCCATACAGCGGGCCGGGAATCTCGCGGTTCAGATCGACGTTGTGATACAGCGCCCGCGCGAGCGGCGGCGCTTCGAGCAGCGGCACGTTGTGCTCGGCGGCCAGTTCGCGAATCCGCGCGGCCACCAGGTTCACGCCCTTGGCGACCACCTTCGGCGCGCGCATCTCGCCGTCGGCGTATTGCAGCGCGACCGCGAAGTGCGTCGGGTTGGTCACCACCACGTCGGCCTTCGGCACCTGCGACATCATCCGGCGACGCGCAATGGCGCGCTGCTGCTGGCGAATCTTGCCCTTGATGTGCGGATCGCCTTCGCTTTCGCGATGCTCGCGCTTCACTTCTTCCTTCGTCATGCGCAGCTTCTTCTGGAACTGCCACAGTTGGTACGGCACATCCAGCGCCGCCACCGCGAACATGCCGGCCACCGTCATCCCGCAGCACACGGCGATCAGATGCACGGAATTGGCGAGCGCGAGATTCAGCGGCTGGGTGGCGAGCGCGAGAATTTCGTCGCGGCGATTCCAGATCGACGTGCCGCCGATGATCCCCACCACCAGCGTCTTCGCGAGCGACATGCCGAGCTGGATCGGCCCATTGATCGAAAACATCCGGCCAAAGCCTGCAATCGGATCGAGCCGGCTGAACTTCGCCTCGAACCCTTTCGCCGACAGCTGCCAGCCGCCCAGCGCCAGCGGCGCGAGCAATGCGGCGAAGCCGGTGAAGCCGAGCACCGGCAGCAGCGCGTAGAGGCCTTCGCGGCCAGCTGCGCCCGCACCGATCAGCATGCGGCTGGTCTGGAAGCTGCTGGCGTGGTCGAACGTGAGCGACGCGCGCAGCATGTTCTGCAAATGCTCGCCGATACTGCTAGACATCCCCCATGCGCCGTAGAAACCCGCCGCCAGCAGCGCGAACGTCGACAGTTCCCGCGAGCGCACGATCTGCCCTTCCTCGCGCGCCTTCTGCAGGCGCCGGGGAGTGGCTGATTCGGTTTTTTCGAGGTCGCTGTCCTCTGCCACACAAGCTCTCCAGTCGGGCGAGGCATGGCGCCTCTTTCCAGTGAGAGCGATTATTCCCGCTCGACGCAAGCGGCGATCGGCGGATAAGGGCGGAGAAAGGGGGGTATTTCGACGGATGAGCGCGAGGCGCCCCCCCGGGTTTGGCCCCGGGGCCCCGGGGGGGGGGGTGGGCCCCGGGGCCCCCCCCCGGGAAGGGC
>NZ_JARESU010000150.1:0-18552 GCF_046027075.1 Paraburkholderia sp. RL18-085-BIA-A
CCCGCTTTTCGGCGTTGTGCAACGCGCGCCGTCTGGATTGAAAGCCGTGGCCGGTATGCACGCGGCAATACAGCGCCATGAGCACGACAGCGCGCCCGTCAGTTCCGTACACTCACTTGAAGTACCCCACCGCGAGATCGATAAACTCCCGCACCTTGCGCGGCACGAACTCGCGGCTCGGATAGACCAGCGAGACGGCGACGTCGCCATTGACCACGGTGTAATCGTCGAGAATCCGCATCAGCGTGCCGGCCTGCAATTCGTCGGCGACCATCTCCAGCGGCAGCAAGGCAATGCCCATCGCTCCCAGCGCCGCCTGTTTCTGCATGATCATGCTGTTCACCGTGAACGACGCATCGAGCGCGATGCTCTCGTCGTCGCCGTCGCCGTCGCCGTCGCCGTCGCTGCTGCTGAAGATCCAGTTCTGCGGACTGGTGTCGAGCGGTGCGGCAATCACGCGGTGCCGGGCGAGATCAGCGGGCGCTTGCGGATGACCCGCCTGCGCGAGATACGCGGCCGCCGCCACCGGCACCGCGTGCGAGTTCAGGAGGCGCCGCACCACCAGTGACTCCGAACGGATCATGTGCTCGGTCACGATGCCCACGTCGAAACCGCCTTCTAGCAGATCGACGCGTTTTTCCGTCAGCGTGACGCGCAGATTCACATGCGGAAACCTGGATTGATAGTCAGCGAAAAGCGGCGTGAGGCGAAACAGCGAGAAACTCCCCAGCGCCACGATGCGCAGGTCGCCCGCGACTTCCTTCGAGGTCGTGCTCGCGCGCGATTCCACTTCTTCCAGTTCGGACAGCAGCACGCGGCAACCGGCGGCGTACTCGGCTCCGGCTTCGGTCAGCACGACCTTGCGCGTGGTGCGCTGGAACAGCCGAATGCCCAGATGCTGTTCGAGGCTTGATACATGGCGGGTCACGACCGAAGTCGAGACGCCGAGATGCGCGGCGGCCTGCGCGAAGCTGCCCGCGTCGGCAACCTTGACGAAAGCCTGCATGGCCTGAAAGAGATTGATCATGTGAGTGCGGAAAACGGATTCGTTGTGGCGGGTGGCGCGCAGTGGGCTGCAAGACGGATTGCGAAGCAGCGCGCGAGCCTGTTCGGCCCGGAGCATTGCGCTGCGCCGGCGCTTCTCCGTGCGGGCCTTCTCGCGCGCATCATGAGTACCCGCATGCGCTTCACGAGCCGCATCAATGCGGCGCGAGCGCGCCGTTGCGCGCGACGATCCGGCCGTTGGCCATGACCAGCTTGCGCGGCGGCCGCGCGACGATTGCATGCGCGAGCGTGTCGGCTTCGACCAGCACCAGGTCGGCGCGAGCACCGGCCTGCAAGCCGTACTGCGTGAAGCCGCAACCGCTGGCTGCCGTGCTGCTCACGCAGTCGAACGCGAGCGCCAGGTCGTCGTCCCGACGCAGGCCGTAGCGCATCGCGATCAGCATCGCGCGTTCGAGCATGTCCGGCGAGCCGTAGGGCGTCCACGTATCGCGAATGCCATCGTTGCCGCCAAACAGCGTGACGCCTCGTGCAACGCAAGTCTTCAGCGGCGGCACCGGCGTCGACGGCGGGGCGGTGGTCAGCAGCGCGACGCGCAGATCGGCAAGGCGCGCGAGCAAGGCATCGCGCTCGCGTTCGGGCAGCGCGCCCAGACAGAACGCGTGGCTCACCACCACCTCGCCTTGCATGCCGAGCGCGGCGACGCGGTCGAGCAGCAGCCCGAGCGTAAACGCGCCGATTTCGCCGGGCTCGTGCAGATGGATATCGATCGGCTTCTGATGACGCTGCGCAAGGCTGAACGTCAGGTTCAGCGACGCCACCGGATCGCCGTCGATCAGCGCAGGGTCGAGCGCGCCGAGCACGTCGGCGCCCGCGCCCAGCGCGCGGTCGAGCAGCGCGTCAGTGCCTGGCCGGCCAAGCAGCCCGGATTGCGGGAACGCGACGATCTGCATATCGAGCACATCGCGCAGCGCGGCGCGTGTCGCCAGCACGCCTTCGAGGTGGCGCAGGCCCGCGTCGGTGTCGATATCGACGTGCGTCCGCAGACGCGTGGTGCCCGCCGCGAGGAACGCGCGCGCGAGCGCGAGCGACTGTACACCCGCGTCGTGGCCGCTCTGCGCGCGCCAGCGCCGTTCGTTCTCGATCCGGTCGGTCAGCTGCGGCCCGACCTCGTTGCAATACCAGCTCATCCCCCAGTTGGTCTTGTCCAGATGCGTATGACCTTCGACGAAACCGGGCAGCAGCAACGCACCCGCACCGTCCTCGATCGCCACGCGCGGCTCGCGCGGCAAGTCCGCGCCGATCGCCGCGATGCGGCCGTCGGCGATCGACACGTCGACGCGGGCGCCGTCGATCCGGCGCACGTTCGTGATGAGCGAGGCGTTTGTCATGGCGTGAGTGGCGGTCGTGTTCATGGATGGGTGTCGACGCAGGTGTTGGCGCGGCCGATTGGCGGCGCCGCGCCATGCGCGTGCAATGATCAGTTGAATGGCGCGCGCCGCCTGCTTGGCAGGAACCTCGGCAAACAAACGAAAGCGGCGCGCGGCTGGGGTGTGATTGTACTTCGCGCTGTCGCACGCCCAGCCGCGCGGCCATTGCGGGCGCGGTGGCGAATCCGCGCTACGCGAAGCGTTTCGGGCACTCAAGTTTCGTGCGTTCATGCCGTTGACACAGGCTAATCACATTCTGGGACCGTGCCGTGCAACTCGCTTACAGTAACGATCGTCTGTCCAGCCGCACGGCTGTCGATCCGTCCGCCACTGGCGAACCTGAGGTGGAGTCTTCGGTTATAGAGTGGCTGCTGCATGACGATCAGGTGATGCGCGAGTGCTTCACGCACGCGGCCGAGATCCTGAAGAGCGTGACCGGCGCGGCGGTCACCGCGATCACGCTGCTCGACGAGGAGTACCAGCATTACCGCGCCGAAGTCGGCATGGCGATGCCGCTCGTCACGCGCGCCCGGTCGCTTGCCGACTACGCGGTGCGCGACGCGGAGCTGTTCGTGATCGAGGACGCGCACGACGACAGCCGCTTCGGCGAATGCATGCTGGTGCAACGCTATCCGTTCGTGCGCTTTTACGCGGCGATCGCGCTGCGTGCGCCGAACGGCGAGATCGTCGGCGCGTTGTGCGCGATGGACCCGTCGCCCGGCCGGCTCGACGCCGGGCAGCGAGGCGTGTTCTACCATTTGCGCGCGATGATCGAAAACGATCTGAAGATGCGCACGGCCACCGCGATCGATCCGCTCACGCAGCTGTATAACCGCCGCTTCCTGCTCGAAAGCATTGCGCGCCGCTGGAAGGAAGCGCAGGAAGGCGACGTGATGGGCTCGGTAGTGGTCGACGTGGACTGGTTCAAGCAATACAACGATACCTACGGCCACCAGGCGGGCGACAGTTGCTTGCGTAAAGTGGCCTCGGTGATGCAGGCCGCGGCCGATGGCGAGCACATCGTGGTCGGGCGCATGGGCGGCGAGGAGTTCGGGCTGCTGGTGCTGCAGGCGGAGTGCGCCGCGCTCGAAGACACGCTCGAAACGCTGCGGCAGGGCGTCGAGGAACTGGCGATCGAGCATCGCGCTTCACCGCTCGGCGTAGTGAAGGTCAGCGTGGGGGCATCGTTGACACGTATCACCGAAGGTTCGCGGCTTGCTCATCGCGATGGCTTTGCGAGTGCGGACCGGGCGTTGTATCGCTCGAAGCATGGCGGCAGGAATCAGGTGACGATGGCGTAGTTCAGCGCGTTGCACGGCGTTGGCCGGTGCTGCGATAGCCGGTCATTGCAAGCATGTGAAACGGGCATTGTTGCCGATCAGGCATCCTGAATATCTGTATATTCCGCAGTTCATACCGCAGGACTGCGAGGCCATCGACACACGTAAAAGGGCTGTAAAAGCTGGCTTTTTTGCGTATACCAACTGTGCAGCAGTCCCGGAACGAGCAATGCGTACTGACTCGCCAAAGCCCACGCGATGCGCGGAAAAAATCGCGGATATATGAGGTCGTTTTGCGCTCACGCATAAGATTTCCTTAAGGCGTGACTGTTCAGATAGCCGGCGGGAACGCCAAGGGGAAGGCGGGGAACACCTGGCGGCATGACGCGTACAACAAGACAGCCGAGAAAAAGTAAAAATGCCCAGAGGACGAAAAAACGCCGAACAGGCGGAAAGAAATTTATACCGATCGGTGTATCTGATGGAACTAGCCAGAGGCAGTTCGCACATTGCCAGTACGCTGAGTTCGCAGACGCAACGCATCGCGATTGCAGAGGTCCTGGAGGGGTTCTGCACGCACCACGGCGCCGACAAGCTCGTCATCTTTCGCGAGCTGCTGGCGGAGAGCCTGGAGAAACGCAATCAGCCGATCGCGGCGCAAGCGGTATTAAATTTCATGCCGGACTGGTTGCAAGCATGAAGATCCAAAGCCCGACGCCGGCCGCAGCATCGAAGCTGCCCCGACGTCATGCGAGGCGAGACGACGCGACGCGTGGGCCTCAAGCCGAGATCAGTTTCAGCCCCACGGGCAAGGACTCGCCGAACACGCGGCCCTCGTCGGCGTTGTCGAGCTCCACGCTCTCGCTCACCATCGTGATCCATGCGCGCGGCGCATTCGCCGCTTCGAGCCTGCGCACGACCGTCTGGCGCAAGTCATCGGGCAGATCGCGCGAGCGGTCGCCGGTCATACGGGCGATCTGCACGGCGGTAAACGCAGCGGGGTCGACCTTCCTCCAGTCGATCGCGAGTACCGCGTCAAGCCATTGAGCGGCGATCTCCGGCGGTACGACGCTATGTGCGCTGCCGTAGAAGGGCCGCCGCGCGCCGATGCGCCCGACCGCCCACCAGCTTTGATGGTTTTCGGTGGGCTTTTTCAGACGCGCCAGCACCGACTCGCCGAGTTCGATCTTGCGTTCGACGGGAATCCGTTCGAGCGACGCGCTCAGCCGGACCATATCGGCGACGCCCGTTTTCGCGATGTCGAACGGCAGCTTGTGACGCGATTGCCCGGCCGTTTGCAGGTAGGCCATCGCGTCGAGCACGCGCAATTGCGCGCTTTCGTCGAGGCCGCCGGCCGCGCGTCGCCAGAGCGTCCACCATTCGGACCACACCTGGCTTTCGCGGACGTACTGAATGCCGTCGTCGAATAGCGACCACAGCTGTTCGACGCGCCATTCGTCGAGCGGATAGCCGAAGCCGGGCCGCACGCAGTAGCCGGCCAGATTCAGCCAGAGCCGCTCGTGATCCGCCGAGCGCCGGCGACGGCGCGCGCGTTCCCACAGCGCGCCGAACAGTTCGCGCAGCAACGCGCTGTTCCAGCTCTCGCGCGGCCCGAGCAGTTGTTCGAGTTGCGAGCGCAGCCGTTTGACTTCTTTGGGGCCGACGTTTTGCGATCGCGAGCCGAAGCAGCGGTCGATCTGTTCGATCGCACTGTCGAGCGCCGGGTGTCTCGCCGGCGCGGAGTCGGCCGGCAGATTCACTTGCGCGTCGTCACGGCGCAGCTGGAATTCGAGCAGCCAGCGTTGTGCCGGATCGTCGAGTTCGATGCAATGCACGTCGAGCGTGCCCACTTCGGTGAGCGAGGTCGCGATCCGCACCGTGGTTTCGCGTGCGCTGCGCTCGCCGCGCGGCTGCACGACGGTCGCGAGCGGTGGCAGCCGGATGAAGTCTCCGCCCGCGAGATCGGTCAACTCGCCGGCGCGATAAACCGTGTCCGCGCTCGACGACACCAGATGAAAGCGCACCGGATGTCCGAGCCGCAGCGCGAACGTGCGATCCGCGATCAGGATTTCGTGGCCTTCCTCGGTGCCGCGCGGCAGCAGGCAGATGCCGCGTGGCGCGGATTCGGCGTCGGGCTTGCTGTCGGCGGCGGCGTCGAGCACGAGGAAGTAGCTGCGCGGCGAGCCGCCGCCGATTTTCGGCGCGTTGCCCGCGCGCGCGAGCGAATAGGCGACCGCGCCCCGAGCGACGGCCACATCGGGGTTGTCGTTGTGCAGTACGTTGAGCGGCGCGCCGCGCCACGTGCCGAGCGTGTCGGCGAGACGCTGCGCGAGCGCTTCGGCGCGGAAGACGCCGCCGTTGAGCAGTAGGGTGTCGGGCACGGGCAGGGCGTCGTCGTTGCTCACGCTGCTTGCGCCGTTGTCGCCGGAAGCATTGCTGTGGGCAGCAGCAGCGCTTGCGCCAGGAGCCTCGCTCTCACTGGCAGAACCCGCCCCCAGCGCCTTGCGCGACTGCGCCGCGAACCGGCTCAGAAACGCCGCGATATGCCGCGTGACCGCCGCGTCGGTCGCGTAGGGCAGGCCGAACTCGACGATCGCGCCGCGCGCCCGGCCAGGCCGTTCATGCGACGCCACCGCCGGAAAAAAGCCATCGACGATCACCCGCTCGACTTCATCGCGCGTGACCTGCACCGTGCGTGCACCGCCGACCAGCTTCGACCCCGCGCCGAACAACGTAATCGACGCCGAATCGGGCGCACGCGCGCCGAGCAGTTGTTCCTTCGCGCTCCGGCAGCGCTCGACCAGTTGCGACAGACTCGCCGCCGACAAACGCGAACGCCCGTCGCCACCCGGCAGCCGCGCTTCGACCAGATGCGCGAGCGCGAGATCCATGTTGTCGCCGCCGAGCATCAGATGATTGCCCACGCCGATGCGCGTGAGCTGTGGCTCGCCATCGCGCATGCTCACCTCGATCAGCGTGAGGTCGGTCGTGCCACCGCCGACATCGCAGATCAGCACGAGACGCGTCTGCGCAAGCTCACTCGCCAGCCGCTCGCGATGATGAAACAGCCAGTCGTAGAAGGCGGCCTGCGGCTCTTCGAGCAGCCGCAACGCGGGCAGACCGGCGAGACGCGCCGCTTCCACGGTCAGCGCCCGCGCGCCTTCGTCGAACGAAGCGGGCACCGTGAGCACCACGTCCTGCTGTTCGAGCGGCGCGTCGGGGAAGCGCTGATTCCACGCTGCGCGCACGTGCGCGAGGTAGCTCGCGCTCGCGTCGACGGGCGAGACTTTGTGGACGTCGTCGGCAGCGCCCCATGGCAGGATCGGCGCGACGCGGTCGACCGATGCGTGCGACAGCCAGCTTTTCGCGCTCGTCACCAGCCGCCCCGGCACCTGCGCGCCGAGCAGGCGCGCGAGCCGGCCGATCACGACCGGCTGCGCCGCGTCGTCACCGGCCGCGTGATCGCTGGTGGACCACGGCAATTGCAGATCGCCCGCGTTCAGTTCGCCCTGGGCCGCGTGATAGCGCACCGAGGGCAGCAGCGGCCGCGCGCCGACTTCGCCGGGACTCACCAGCTGTTCGATCTCGAAGACGCGGATGGGCGGTGAACCACTCGGCGACCCATCCAACGACGCCCCCGCCGCCGCGTCGGCATAGGCGAGCACCGTATTACTGGTGCCGAGATCGATACCGACGCAGTACCGCTTCATCTCATTCACGCATTCGCGCTGCCGCGCACGTCGAACTCGACTTTCCAGCGTTCGTCGGAGCCGCGCGGGATGGCTTCCAGTTCGAGCGTGCCCGCTTCGGTGACGCGCGCATGCAGTTTCACCGGCACGACTTCACCGGCGGTGCGGCCGGCGGCGGGCAGCGTCGCCTGGATTTCGTCCAGCTCCTGCAACTCCTCGGGGCCCCAGTAGTCGAGCAGCGTGCCGACCTGATCCTGACGACGTACCGACGACCCGAAGAAGCGGAAATGCACCGGCTCGCCGACCACGAGACCGAACTCCTGCGCGGGCAATTCGGCTTCGGTGCCTTCCTCCATGCCGAACGGCGCGATGCACAGCGCCTGCACTGGCGGTTCGAGCCCGGGCACGGCCGGCATCGCCGATTCGATCGCGATGTAGTACGCGCGCGCGGTGCCGCCGCGAATCCGCACCCCACGACCGCGCCGCACGTAACCGTAGTAGGCCGCGCCGCGTGCGACCGCGAGGTCGAGGTCCGCGCCTTCGAGCAGCCGGGCCGGCGCCGCGCCTTCCGCCGCGAGCCAGTTGTTGAGCGTGCCCATCAGGCGCTCGACCAGCAGCGTCGACTTGAACACGCCGCCGTTGAACAGCACGGCGGTGGGGTGCAGGAAGCTCGCGCCTTGCGCGGCTGCGTTGCTATCCGCGCTGCCGTCCGTATTGTGCAGACCCTCCAGTTCGGCCAGCGCGCCGACCTGACGGCCGAGGAACGCCGCCAGATGCCGCGTGATGCCCGCATCCTGCGCATACGGCAAGCCGAGTTGCGTCAGGCCCACGCGCGCGCGGCTCACCGGGCGCGCCGCACTGTCCACCTGCGGGAAGAAGCCTTCGAGAATGGTCTGCGTCAACTCCGCGCGCGTCAGCTCAGTGCGGATCGAGCCGCCGATCAGCTTCGAGCCGCGGCTCGGCACGACGAGCGGCACGGTCTCGGTGGCGGGGTCGGTGAGCAGCGCTTCCTTGGCCGAGCGGCATGCGTAGGTGAGGGCGCGCAGTTGCCACGCGTCGGCCTGGGTGCCCTGGGCTGCGAGCTTGCGCGCGACCACGTGCGCGAGCGCGAGGTCCATGTTGTCGCCGCCGAGCAGGATGTGTTCGCCGACTGCGACGCGATGCAGTTCGAGATTGCCTTCGCGCTCGATCACCGCGATCAGCGAGAGGTCGGTCGTGCCGCCGCCCACGTCGACCACGAGGATGATGTCGCCGACCTTGACCTGCTTGCGCCACTGGCCGCCGCTCTTCTGAATCCAGCTATACAGCGCGGCTTGCGGCTCTTCGAGCAGCGTCATGCGGCCTAAGCCCGCTGCCTCGGCGGCTTCGGCGGTGAGTTCGCGCGCGGCCGGATCGAACGAAGCGGGGATCGTCACCGTGATGTCCTGCTGGCTGAACGGCGCGTCCGGATGCGCGTGGTCCCAGGCTTCGCGCAGGTGCGTCAGATAGCGCACCGAGCTGTCGAGCGGCGACACGCGTGTGACTTCGGGTGGTGCGTCGTTGGGCAGGATCGCCGCGCGGCGGTCGACGCCCGGATGGCACAGCCAGCTTTTCGCGCTCGACACCAGCCGGATCGGCGTGGCCGCGCCACGGCTGCGCGCGAACTCGCCGACCGCGAACTCGCGCTGGCCGGTCCACGGCAGGTAGAGGTCGCCCGACGCCAGTTCGTCCGGATGCGGCAAGTAGAGGAACGAGGGCAGCAGATCGAGATTGTCGATTGCGCCGGGGCCCGTGAGCTGGGCGATCGGCAACACCTCCAGGGCGGTTTTTTCGCCGTCGCTCGCGCTGGTGTCCACATAGGACAGCGCGCAGTGCGTGGTGCCCAGGTCGATTCCGATGGAATAGCGTGCGTCGCTCATAGTTCCACCTCGGCCGGTGCGATCACTTTGGCGTTATGGCTGTCCGCGAGCTTCGGCAGTCGCACTTCGTCGACGCGCCAGCCGCGATGGCTGATGCTGCCGTTAAACGGCGCGCGGCCGACGACGTTGCCGGTCAGGCGGACCAGGCTCGCATCGAAACCATCGGGCAGCGTGACGCGGCTGCCTTCGGCTTCGTCGCGCACCGGGCGGATCGTGAAATGCTCGCGCAGCGTCGCGCGGCAGCCGTCGTGCACGAGACGCGCGGCCGCGCCGATGTCGGCGTCGCTGTAGTTCTTGATGTCTTCCTCGACGAAATCGATGAAGCGCGCATCGCGTTGCAACAGGCCGAGCAGTTGCAGCGCGGCGTCGGGGCTGGCTTCTTTCAGCGTGGGGGCGGGAGCGGGGGCCGGAGCGGCTACTGGCGCAGGAGCCGGAGTAGGCGCGGGGGCGGTTGTGCCGCCTTTGCGCAGCCGCAGCACGTCGGCCGCGAATTGGCCATCGCCGAGAATGCTGAAAAACGTGCCGACGGCAAGCGAAATCCTGCCGAGGAAGGACGGGTTCGAATCGGTCATAAATGCTCCTGAGGTGCTCTGTTCAAGGACGAGCTGTCCTCGCTGCGTCGCTCGCGACGGGCCGCGCGGTCATGCTGGGCAAGAGCCTGGCCGCCGTCGGGCGGATTGGCGAAGGCCGGCGGCCTGCCAGCCGCCGACGCGTGATCCGGCGCACGCCGCGAGGTTTGCGGCGCGCGCAAAACCCGTATTTTGCCTTGTGGCGAGGCCGAAGCGGGCAAAGCCGCGCATTCTAGCGGGCAATCGGGCGAAATTGGCGGGTTGCTGCGGCTTGTTGTGAGGTATGGCGAGGGCTGGCCGCCGCCACGTTCACGCGCTATGCGGTCCGAACTCGGCCACTACCTGATCGATAAACGCCCGCAGTTTCGGCGTGGCGCGGCTCGCGGGAAACAGCAGATGCATCGGGCGCGCGGGCGCTTCGTATCCATCGAGCAGGCGCACAAGGCGCCCCGCGGCAAGCTCGTCCTTCACGGCCACTTCGGGCGCGAGTATCACGCCGCCGTCGTTGAGCGCGGCGGCCAGCAGCGCTTTCACATCGTTTGCCTCGAAGCGGCCGGAGATCGGTGTCACGTGCTCGCCGTCGGCGTCGGCGAAACGCCATTCGGTCGCGGCCGGCATGCTGGTGTAGATGAAGCTCAGGCAGTCGTGCGCGCTCAGCGCTTGCGGCGTGAGCGGCTCGCCGCGTTCGGCCAGATAGCCGGGCGATGCGCACGCAACCAGCCGGTAAGGCATCAGCGGCCGCGCGATCAGCGTCGAATCCGCCAGCGAGCCGAGGCGGATCGCGGCCTCGTACCCTTCGTCGATCAGATCGACGAAGCGGTCGGTCAAGGTCAATTCGACTCGCACCTCGGAATGCGCTTTCAGATAGCGCGTGATCATCGGCGCAAGACAGCAGGCGCCGAACGTGACCGGTGCGGTAATGCGCAGGCGTCCGCGCGGCGACGCCGACAATTCCTGCGCGACCGATTCGGCCGCTTCCGCGTCGGCCAGCAGCGCCTTGCAGCGTTCGTAGAAGATCTGGCCGATCTCGGTGAGGCTCTGGCGACGCGTCGTGCGGTTCAGCAGACGCGCGCCGACGCGCTCTTCCAGTGTGCTCACATGTTTGCCGGCCATCTGCGACGAGATGCCGAACGCGAGCGCGGCCGCGGCGAACGAGCCGCTATCGGCGGTTTTGACGAACACGGCCATGCTGGTCAGGCGATCCATGATTCCCCACTCGTGTTTTCGACAGTCGTCGAATCAGGCGCATTTATGCCATTCAAGTTTTGAATCATAGTGGCTCTCACCGCTGAGCGTGCGCTCGACGGTGACTACCTCAGGCGAACATGGAGTGTGGAACATGAAAATAGGCATTGTTGGCGCGGGCTTCATCGGCCGCGCAATGGCGGCGCTCGCGAAAGCGGACGGCCACGACGTCATGATCAGCAATTCCCGCGATCCGCGGACCTTGATCAGCACGGCCGCGGCGCTCGGCTGTGCGACCGGCACTGCGGAGCAGGCGGCGAGATTCGGCGACGTGGTGGTGGTCGCCGTGCCGTTCAGTAGCATTGACGAGCTGCCGGCGGCGGCGCTCGACGGCAGGGTCGTGATCGACACGTGCAACTACTATCCGCAGCGCGACGGTCAGATCGACGCGCTCGACAAGCGCGCGACGACCACCAGTCAGATGCTGGCCGCCCGCTTGCCCGGCGCGCGAGTCGTGAAGGCCTTCAATGCGATCCTGGCGAAGGACCTCGAAACCGATGGCAAGCCGAAAGGGGCACCGCAGAGGCGGGCGCTGCCGTTTGCCGGCGACGACGAACACGCGAAGCGCGTCGTGAGCGAGTTGCTCGACCAGTTCGGTTTCGATCCGGTGGATGCCGGCACGCTCGCCGACAGCTGGCGGTTCGAACGCGCCAAGCCGGTCTACTGCATTGCGTTCGACCGCGCGGGCATCGTCGAAGGTCTGGCTGCGGCGCGGCGCGATGTGGAGCTGCCGCATGGATCGTGGCGGCACTAGCGCCTTGTCAGAACGACGTGCCGATCTGGAATTGAAACTTCTGATACCTGTCGGTCGCGTGCTTCACGACCGGGAAGCCGAGCGACAGCTTGAGCGGGCCGATCGGCGAAATCCATTCGAGACCCGCGCCGTAGCTGTAGCGCAAGCGGTTGGCGCTGTCAGCACCGGAGCGCGCACGAGCGTGATGGCGGGCGCGTCGTACAAGCTGGGCGCGGATCTTTCAGCGGAGCAGGCGGTGGAATACAGTCAGGCGAACCATTACCCGACGCGCGCGGAAACCGGTTTTGGCTGGGCGCCCGGCGCGCGGCAAGTTCTGAATGTGACCTACCGCTATACCCGCGCGAATAGTGCGCTCGATTATCAACCGGTCAACCGGTCAACCGGTTCATCGTATCGGGGCAATGGCCGCCCGCGCGTCACTTCGTGAGTGTCGCGCGAGTCAATTACGACATGAGTTCACATCGCCTGATCGCGGCACTGTTGGGTTTGCAGTACGACGCCGATTGCTGGTCGCCGGGGTGTCGCGTTCGAGAAATACACGAACGCGACCAGTTCGACGACATCGCCCCGCACCGGCACCCGTATGTTGATGCAGCTTCGGTTGAATGGCTTTTCGCAGGTCGATAACGGTTTGCTCAACCAGTTGCGCGCGAACGTGCCGGGTTATACGCCGGCTTCGACGGTAAGCGAACCGACGTCGCGGTTTAGCGATTATCCGTAGAGGTGCCGGCGCGACGTGGCGGCCTCGTTACGATTTTTTCGGGTCCTTCGAGGCCGGCTTGGCTGCCGGCGCCGGCTTGCCCGAAATCGCGGCGTGCGCGACAGGCATCGGGCCCGGCCTCGGCTGCGGCCCGCGTCCGGCGACGGCGGGCGTAGGTTCTCCAGGGTGTCCCATCGGAGGATGCCCGCCGAACTGATGGTCCCCGCCGACGCGATGATCTCCACCGACCGGATGATCCGGCAGACGGCCCTCATGGTTCGCCATCACCCGGTGCAACTCATCGCGACGATGAAAGATGTCCGCGCGATGATCGCCATGCGCGTAGAACTGACGATGCCGAACGCCGTTCGGGCCGGCGACCCAGATATAGGTGTCGCCACCCGAAACGAAGACATCGCGTTCGACTACGTTCGCGACGTAGACGTCGGTGGGCAACGGCTGGTAAGCCTCTTCGACCACGACGGGAGGCGAGGGCGCCAGTGCGGTCGCGATGACGCTATTGACCTTGTTCGGGTCGATCACGAGTTGGCCTTGCTCGTTGGTCGCACATCCTGCCAGCAAGGTCGCGCAGACAGCCGATGCCAGCAGGGCGCTTGTTATGGTTTTCAACTTCAATCCCCAGTCCGTAGGTTTATTTTGTCGAACGACTCATTCTTAACGGTCAGTGGATCGCGTTCTTGATATGCGATGAGTCGCGTGGCGGATCGCGACGATTACGCCGTATTACACAGCGGCGCATCCATGAAAGATCTTCCGTCCATTACGCGTTGCCCGAATCGTCATCTTGGGTTTCTGAGGCACCCCAATTCATCCGGTGACGTTTGACGGTTTCCGTATGCCGCGCGTCATCTTCCGTGTGCAGATAAAGGCTCGTCGTGTTCAGCGACACATGCCCGAGAGGCGCTGTCACGTTAAATTGTTCGCGACGCAATAGCGGAGAGAACACACGCTTGCTCAGAAAACGGACGGAACTTGGGTGACCTCCGCGAGACGATGCCAGGCGGCGAAGCGTCCGGCGAGCTGTTTGCGATAGAGTGTGGCGCGTAGCAGGTGTCGTTTGAGCGCGAAGTGCTGAAGGATCGGACCAAAGCTCGATAAGAAAGCCTGCGTGCGTTCAGGATCGCGGAAGCCACGCATGCGTCGCTCGCGTTCGCGCGTCGGCTGATGGCTGTTTTCCGCACGGTTATTGACCCGCGCGCTGGCTTTGACGAAGACGTGCTTGACGTGAGCCAGTTCGGGAATCTCGGCTTTCGCCGCCGGATAGCTGCGCAGCTGGTCGGTCACGATCTTGCGCGGTGCGTCAGTACACGAGGCAAGCACGCGCTTGAAAAACCGCTTCGCTGCAGCCTTGTCGCGGCGCTTCTGTAACAGGATATCGAGTTCGACACCGTGTTGATCGACGGCGTGCCACATCAGGTAAGGCTCTCCGCGCAACGTCACAAATACTTCGTCAAGGTGCCACGTGGTGCCGGGCCTGCGACGCGCCGCTTTCGCACGGTGTGCGAAACACGCACCGAATTTATCGCACCAGCGTCGGACCGTTTCGTAGCTGACGATAACCCCGCGCTCGAACAGCAGTTCTTCGATATCACGCAGGCTGAGCTGAAACCTGAATACCAGCGCACCGCGCAACTGATGACCGCCGCCGGAAAGCGATGACCGTGGTACAGCGATTTTGCATTCTTCATCACGCGATCTTACTCGACCATCTCAGCAACGTGACAGTGCCAAGCCAACGCCTACGCACCGTCTTTCATCGCGGCGTACAACGCGCGCCTTGCGAAGCCCCCAAAGAGCGATTTCGACGCGCACCGGCCCTTGCGGGTTGATGAGAATCTCGATCTGGTGTTGACGTGGCGTGAACCGCGGAAAGTAACGAAGTCGCTCACAGTGCAGTACGACCGCGTGATGTATCTGCTGGACGATACGCCGGAGAACCGAAAGCTGATCGATCGGTATATCGAGGTCTGGGAGTACCCGGATGGGCGCATCGAGCTGCGCGGAAACGGCATTGTATTGCCCTGCAGGCAATATGATCGGCTGACCGAAATTGATCAGGGTGCGTTCGTCCAGCACAAGCGCCTGAGTCACGTGGTGCAGGTCGCGCAGGCGATTCAGGCGCAACGCGACAACAGCCGGATCGGTAAGGCCCCGTCCCGGACGAACCGGGGCGACTCGACCCGGACCGATCGGAATGTGCGCGAGCCGGGCGAGAAGAAGCAGCGCGAGTTCACCCAGGGTCGCGGCCGAAGTGCGCAACCTCGCTCAACGCTCTTCGGCTGCCGCAAGGGAGATCAAGGCCCTGATCGAAAAGTCTGTCGAAACAATCGTCGTGGGGTCGCACGAGGGCTCCGATGTGGGACGCGCAACCGACGAGGCACGACGGGCGGTGCGCCGACTGGCCAACGTCATCGGCGAGATCTCGAGCGCATCCGAAGACCAGGGCTGCGGCATCGAGCAGGTCAAGGTGGCCGTCAGTCAGATGGTTCAAGTGATCCAGCAGAACGCTGCCCTCGTTGAAGAAGCCGAGGCGGCGGCGCAATCGCTCTTGGAACAAGCGGCCCGGCTCAACCAGATGGCGCCGGTGTTCACGGTTTCGGTGAGACCCGGGACGAAAGGCGATCCCACCTAAAGGGTTCAATTCAGGTTCAGCGAGGCGAGGCCGCTTGATTTGCGCGGCTATCAGATTCGTCGAACAGCGGCAAGGCCAATCGGATGGCGCCTGCGAGCTTTTTTGTGTTCTGAAACAATAGGCTTCGCTCACGACCACGGCGGCCTACGCCCATGCAAACACAATCTGACGCCCCAGCCGACAGCGAATCCGCCGGCTACTGGCGTGAACACGAAATGCTGCTATTGCAGCAGGTGATGGCGCTTGTCGGCAAAAGCCTGTCCCCCGCGCCTGCGCTGCGCGAGATGCTGCATCTAATGTCCGAGCTGCTCGGCCTGAACCGGGGTCGCATCGTGCTCGCAGACGAAATGCGGCGCAGCGGGCGCATCCGGTACGCTTACGGGCTCACCACCGAGGAAATCGGCCGGGGTGTGTATGCGTACGGTGAAGGCATCACCGGGCGAGTGCTGCAGCACGGCCAGCTGACGATCATTCAGGACATCGACCGCGAGCCGGAATTTCTGGCGCGTGCGGTTGAGCGCTCACGGTTGCCGGGCGGGCCGGTCGCGTTCATCGCGCTGCCGGTCGTCGTCGAACGGAGGGCAGTCGGCGTCCTTGCTTGTCACCGCATTCGTCACCGCGCCCGTCGGCTGGCCGACGACATCACGGTGTTGCGCATTCTCGCGACTCTGGCAGGGCAGTTGCTGCAGTTGGAAGCCGGCCTCGAGGAAAAAACCCGCGCGCTCGAACAGCAGAACGCAGTGCTGGCGCGCGCCCTCGAATCGGCGGCCGCCCGGTATGGGATCGTCGGCACCTCGCCGCCTTTGCTGCGCGCGATCTCAGAACTGGAGCGCGTATCGGATTCCGCCGCGAGCGTGCTGTTGCTCGGCGACTCAGGCACTGGCAAGGAGCTGTTTGCACGGGCCTTGCATCTCGCGAGTCCGCGACGCGACCGTGCCTTCATCAAGATCAACTGCGCGGCGATACCGGATACGCTGTTCGAGTCCGAGCTGTTCGGGTACGAGCGCGGCGCGTTCACGGGCGCGAACAGCATGCGCGCGGGCTGGTTCGAACAGGCCAGCAAAGGGACACTGTTTCTCGACGAGATCGGCGAACTGCCGGTGACGATGCAGACCAAGCTGCTGCGTACGCTTCAGGAAGGGACCATCACGCGCCTCGGCGGCAAGGCGGAGACCCGGGTCGACGTGCGGCTCGTCGCGGCCACCAATCGCGATTTGCAACGCGATGTGACGCGCGGCACCTTCCGCCAGGACCTGTACTACCGGCTCAACGTGATTCCGATCCACCTGCCGTCGCTCGCTGAACGCCGCCAGGACATTCGCGTCCTTGCGCTGCATTTCATCAGTCATACGAATCAACTCAACCAGCGCAACGTCAATCTCACAGCGGCCGCGCTGAATCGGCTCGAAGAGTATCCGTGGCCTGGCAATATCCGCGAGTTGACCAATTTCATCGAGCGGATCGTGTTGCTGGCGGAGAAGCCGCTGCTCGATGCAGCGGATATTGACCGGCTGTTGCCGTCGGGCGCGGCGAATGAGCCTGCTGTTGCGCCCTCGTCTGCACAGCAGGCGGCCTCTGTCCGCGGACAGGGCGGGGCGCTGGACGTTTCATCGCATCATGCTGTGCACAGTGCACCGCTGCCGCTGCGGCCCTACCGGCGTGTCGGTTCGCACCCGGCGCAGGCGCTCGTCGACGCGCTCGAACAGTGCGGGGGAAACAAGTCGCGCGCGGCGCAACAGTTGGGCATGACACCGCGCCAGTTCAGCTATCGGTGGCAAAAACTCGGTCTGCCGAATGACTGACTGCCGGCCATGCACTGCAGAGTGAACAATGCTGACAATGTTGACATTGTCGTCATTGTCGATTCTCCGGTTGATCGAGAAGACGCCGCACCGAACCAAGGCGCCTCTTGCTGGTTGGTCAAAAGCCCCGCCAGGAAAGCAGTTTGAGGATACGTAGTCAAACTGGCACGCCTGTTGCATTTAGTGATGTGCCGGCGCCGCCCCACTTTTGACGCGACGCTCGCGCCTTTACAATCCACGCACCAGGAGCGTCACTTGAGCACTGCCACCGATAATCCCACGACCATTTCCACCTACCTACGGCCGATCGACCGCGATGGGCTGATGGCCTTCGCCGAAAAGGGACGCAATAACCCAGGGTCGCGCGGCAAGAACAATGTGCACACGGTCATGCAAGGTCAGTACCGCTCGTTGAGCTATGTCGGCAACCATACGCCCGTCGTCGTCGATGAGCCGCTGCATCTGTTCGGCGAAGACACCGCGCCTGCGCCGGGCGAGATCGTGTTGTCCGGTCTCGGTGGCTGCCTCGCGGTGGGCATCACAGCCGTCGCGACGTGGAAGCAGGTCAAGCTGTCGAAGCTCGAGGTGTTCCTCGAAGCGGATATCGGCAACCCCGCGGCATGGGGCGCAGGCGGCGCCGAGATGGACTCCGCGCAGATGGGTTTCCAGGCGATCCGCGTGAAAATTGTGATCGAAGGCGATGCGACGCGCGACGAGCTTGAGGATATAGTTGGGCGTGCTAACTACTTCTCGCCGGTTGCAAACTCGATGCGCAATCCGATTCCCATGACGGTTACGCTCGCCGACTGAAGCGCCGCTTCTCTCGTGCGCGCCGCGCTAGCGGCTGCCCCGGGTACCCGAAGGAAAACCAACATGGAACACGCATTGGTAGCAGAAGAGTCCAGCGCAGGCGCCTGGTGTGACGAAGCGGTGCTGCAGCGGGTGGCCGCGATCGCTCGCGGTCCGCTCGCGGCAGCCGCGCCACGGATCGACGGCGAAGGGGTCTACCCGCTCGACATCATGGGCGAGCTGGGGGCGGCCGGCGCGCTCGGCGTTCACCTCGACCGCTACGGCGCGCGCTTCGGACTGTCGCTCGCCGCGATGCAGGAAGCGAGCCGCGCGTGTGGCTCGACCGGCTTCCTGATGTGGGCCCACGATGTCTGCGGGTTGTACATGGAGCAGTCCGGCAACCCGTATCTGGGCGGCGCGCGGCTCGACGCGCATGCCCGCGGCCAGACGTTCGGCGGGACTGCGTTGTCGAATCCGATGAAAGCGTTCTCAGGGATCGAGCCGATGATGTTCCGCGCCACGCCTACGCCAGGCGGCTATCTGATTAACGGCACGCTACCGTGGGTCAGTCATATCGGCCTTGGCCAGTATTGCGGTGCGATCGCCGCGGTGCATCGCGGTGACGGTTCGGTCTCGCACGAGGTGATGTTCCTGCTGAGCTGCGACTCGCGCGTCGAGTTGCGCCACTGTCCGGTGTTCTCCGGCATGGAAGGCACCAGCACGTGGGGCGTCAAGCTCACC
>NZ_JARESU010000151.1:0-18530 GCF_046027075.1 Paraburkholderia sp. RL18-085-BIA-A
GAACGGTCCTTCGCAATCCATTCGCAGACGTCCGCTCACGAGGGAAGGGCCGACTTTCAACAGACGACTGTGACCGGCACAACTCGGGTCGTACAGCCCTTGCGCTTGTCGGCAGGACTGCGATCTCGCAGTGAAAAGCGTGCGGGAAGTGTCGGAAAGACTGAAGGGAGGTTGTGCCATGAGCGCGTTTGTAATTTGAACGCGATGCTGTACCCGAGATGGAGGAAGGCCCTCTGATATCGGCTTGCAGGAGCAGATGTCAAACAGCCGTAAGCTGCTTCAGTCGGAAACGCTGCGGTGGTGAACGTTACGGTTAAAAGGCGTGATCAAACACGTCATGTATGGATTAGAGAGACGAACGCAAGTGAACCGCTGACGACGCATCGAAAGAGGTAGATGGCATCAAAACTGGGAGCGCCTCCCACTCCCAGGATCAGCGTGGCGGGAACCTGCTTACTGGCCATGTGGTGTCCGGTGTATAGGCGGCGTGACTCTAATCCGGGCTCGGGTCCGGAACTTGGGAACTCTTCATGTGATGCCAAGGGAAAACCTTATAAGTGGGACCCACGAAGGGGGAAAGTACCGATGCATATGAAGGGGGCGGATCATCCCGTAGTAGTGTTGAAGCTCGCGTAATGCGAGTGGAGCGAAGGGGATGACTCAGCTCAAGGAAGGCTACTGCCAACCGGGAAACTGGGATGAGCAGTTGCTTTCCGCGTCGATTTGCCATCGCGAGGTGGCAAAAGGATGGCTGGGACGAGCCGTGTAAATCGAGAGGTTTACGCACGGTTCTGTGGGCGGCTGGTGGTGAAATTCCACCGGCCGACCCGGCAAACCGCGGGCGGCCCAATGCGGCCGGAACTGTAGCGCTGTGGGAAATGTTCGCGCGGACCGGGGAATGATGGTGAGGTTGGGCGAACCGGGCGGAGCGTACGCTGCCACGTGCGATTTTGTGAGGGCGTGGACCGAGTAGACTAGTTATCAAGTCGCTCGGACCCTACGCTCCATGCAACAGCGAAATCGACGCGCGTCGGAGTCAGGCTCGGGCGCAGCGGACAAAGGAGAGGGTCATGGTCATCGCGAACTGTCAGACCTTTGAGCGGATCTGCGCGACTGCCGGCTCCGACCTCTACCGTGCCCGCCGCTTGACGGATGGGATGCCGGTGCTGTTGAAGCTTCCTGCGGAAAACGCCGACGCAGCCCACTCCGCTCGTTTGAAGCGCGAATACCTGCTGCTGCAATCCCTGAATGTCGCCGGCACTGCCAAACCGCTGGCGCTGATCGATGAGCGCGGCGGCCTGGCGCTGGTCCTGGAGGACTTCGCAGGCGAGTCGCTCGACGTCGTTCTGGATCGTGCGCCGCACATGGACCTCGATGTTTGCCTGCGTATCGCCCGCCATCTTGCCGATACGTTGGCGGGGATCGAAGCCGCCCGGGTCATCCATTGCGATATCCGGCCCGCCAATATTCTGGTCGCGCCAGAAACTGGCGAGGTTCTGCTGGTCGACTTCAGCCTCGCGACGACTCTGGAACACAACACGGCCTCGTCCGAGGACGTTGTGGTATCCGTGGGCGATTGGGCGTATGTGTCCCCCGAGCAAACGGGTCGCATGAATCGTCCGGTGGATCACCGGAGCGATTGCTATTCGATGGGCGTGTTGCTCTTTCGTATGCTGACCGGACAGTTGCCGTTCCACGCGAACGATCCACTGGAATGGGCGCATTGCCATATCGCCCGCCTGCCGCCCGCGCCCCATGAGATCGTGTCGGAGGTGCCGCAACCGGTGTCGGATATCGTGATGAAATTGTTGGCCAAGCTACCGGAAGACCGTTACCAGAGTTGGCACGGGCTACGCGCCGATCTCGATCGGTGTCTCGCGCAACCGCGGGTGTCGGGCCGGATCAAGCCGTTCCCGCTCGGCATGGACGATCTGTCGGAGCGCTTCCAGGTCCCGCACAAACTTTACGGACGCGAAGAGGAAGCGACTTGGCTCCTCGCTGCATTCGAACACATGGCGGCCACCGGCCAGGCGGCTCTGGTGACCGTCTCCGGGTACTCGGGCATCGGCAAGTCGGCGCTGGTCGATGCGTTGCGCCAGCCGATTGTCGCAAAGCATGGCTATTTCATTGCCGGCAAGTTCGATCAGTACCAGCGCGATGTTCCGTATGCCACCATCACGCAAGCGTTTCGCGAACTGGCGCGGCAACTGCTGGCAGAAAGCGAGACGCGCATCGCCGGCTGGCGGCAACAGATTCAGACCGCGGTCGGGGTGAATGGCCAGCTTATTGTCGATGTGCTGCCCCAGGTCGAACTGATCATCGGCCCGCAACAGGTCGCCCCGGCGCTGCCGCCGACCGAGGCGCAAAACCGGTTCCGGATGGTGTTCCGTCAATTCATGACGGCGTTCACGAGCGAGGACCATCCGCTGGTCCTTTTCCTGGACGATTTGCAGTGGATCGATGCCGCCAGCCTGACGCTCATCGAGCACCTGGTCACGCATCCGGACACGCGATATCTGCTGCTGATCGGCGCCTATCGCGATAACGAAGTCAGTGCATCGCATCCGCTCGTGACCACCCTCGAGACGATCCGCCACAGTGGCGCGCCAGTGACGGACCTCAAACTCGCGCCGCTGTCGGTCGTGCATCTGAACCAACTGGTCGCCGACACGCTCCATGCGTCACCCGCCACCTGCGAGCCGCTAACGCGGCTGGTCTGTGAGCGTACCGAGGGCAACCCGTTCTTCTTTATCCAGTTCCTGGATACGCTGCATAAGGAGGGGTTGTTGCGGCATGACACGCAACACCGGGCCTGGCAGTGGGGCCTGGATCAGATCAAGGCGAAGGACTTCGCCGACAACGTCGTCGACCTGATGGTGGACAAGCTGCGTCAACTGCCAGGTCCAGCGCAGAAAGCGCTGCGGTGGGCCGCTTGCCTGGGCAACACCTTCTCGCTGCGCCATCTCGCGCTGGTCAGCGCGCTTCCAGGTGACCAGTCAAAAGCGCCAGCGCGGCAGTGCCTCCGTGACGCTGAGCTCGAGGCCGAGGTGGATCAAGGGCTCGCGGCAGCGGTGCGCGAAAACTTAATCGTGCGCCCCGGCGGCAGCGGCAAGTTCCTGCACGACCGGATCCAGCAGGCCGCTTATTCCCTGATTCCGCAAGCATCCCGTGCCGGCGCTCACCTGTTCATCGGCCGCGCGCTGTGGGCGAACCTGACGGCAGACGAACTCGCCAGGCATGTGTTCGATGTCGCGAACCAGTTCAATCGGGGCGCTGCACTGCTGGATGACCGGGACGAGAGAGCGCAGGTGGCGGCGCTCAACCTGCGTGCCGGGCGCCGGGCCAAGGCATCGGCGGCCTATGCCTCGGCGTGCGTGTACCTGACGGCCGGCATGGAACTGCTCGACGACAGCGACTGGGGCAGCCGGTACGAACTGATGTTCAGCCTGTGGCTCGAGCGCGCGGACTGCGCGTTTCTGACCGGCGACTTCGACCAGGCCGAGCGACTGATCGCGGAGTTATTGCGGCACGGGGCGTCAAAAGTCGACGTGGCGGCCGTCTACCATCTAAAGGTTCTGTTGCATCTTGCGAAGTCGGAAAGCCCGCAGGCCGTCGACAGCGCACTTACCTGTCTGCGCCTGTTCGGCGTCGACCTTGCGGCACACCCGACCTGGGAGCAGGTCCAGGCCGAATACGAAACCTTCTGGCTCAACCTGGGGGGACGCCCGATCGAGGACCTGATCGACCTGCCGCTGATGACCGATCCGGAACTCCAGGCCGCGATGCGTCAACTCTCGATCCTCCTGGAAGCCGCCTACTTTACCGACCCCAATCTGCTTTGCCTGCACCTGTGCCGGATGGTGAACATCAGCCTGAAGCACGGCATGAGCGGCGCGGCGGCGCACGCCTGCACCGGTGTCGGGTTCATCCTCGGCCCGGTGTTTCACCGTTACCGCGACGGTTACCGTTTCGCCAGGCTCGCCTGTGACCTGGTCGAAAAACACGGCTTCCTCGCCGATCAGGCCAAGGTCCATATTGCGATGGGACGAGTTGCGTTCTGGACGCAGCCAATCGCGAGCGCACTCGATTTCCATCGGTCAGCCTTTCGCACCGCAACCGAGACGGGCGATCTTACGACGGCTTGCTACAGCATGTACCAATCTGTTACATGCCTTCTCGAACGAGACGATCCGCTCGACGGGGTGTGGCGCGAGTCGGAGCGGGCCCTGGACTTCCTGCGAAAAGCCCGGTTTCACGACACCGCGGACCTCATCGTGAGTCAGCAACGCTTCATCGCGACGATGCAGGGGCGGACCGCGACCTTCGCCACTTTCAGCGACACGCAGTTCGACGAGGCGGCGTTCGAGGCACAACTGACGGACGACCGGATGAGCTCGTTGGTCTGCGGATACTGGATCATCAAACTGCAGGCGCGGTTCCTGTCGGGCGAGTACGCCGAAGCGCTCGCGGCAGCCAACAGGGCGAAGGCGTTGCTTTTCTCCCTGGTCGGCCTGATTCCCTGGCTCGACTACTTTTATTACGCCGCGCTGACGGTATCCGCGCTCTATGAGAACGCATCCGCCGATGAGCAAGCCGGGTGGCGCGACCTCCTGACAGCGCATCGCGAACAACTGCGCGAGTGGGCCGACAACTATGCTCCGACGTTCGCCCACAAGCACGCCCTGGTGTCGGCCGAGATCGCCCGCATCGAAGGGCGAGACGCCGATGCCTTGCGTCTGTACGAAGAGGCCATTAACGCGGCCAGCGAGCAACGCTTCGTCCAGAACGAAGGCATCGCGCATGAGTTGGCCGCCAGATTTTGTATTCGCCGCGGATTGACGACAGCCGGTCGCGCCCATCTTGGCGAAGCGCGCAACTGCTTTATGCGTTGGGGCGCCGACGGCAAGGTCCGGCAGCTTGACGCGCGCATGCCGCCGCTGCGCGCACCGTTAGCTTTATCGTCGGCCTCACTGTCGGAATCGAGGTCTGCCACAACGCATGGCAACGTCGCGCAACTGGATCTGCTCTCGGTCGCCAAGGCCTCGCAGGCCATCTCGAGCCAGATCGTGCTGGAGGACCTGGTCGACACGTTGATGCACGTTCTGCTCGAAAATGCTGGCGCGCAGACGGGCCAGCTGCTGCTCGCCCGTAACGAGCGCCTGGACCTCGCGGCCGAAGCGAGCGTCGAGCAACAGACGATTCACGTGCGGTCACACGTGAACCAGGGACCCGCATCGGCGCTACCTGAACCGGCGTGGCCGGCATCGATCATCAACTATGTCCGGCGCAGCCATGAACAGGTGCTGCTGGCCGATGCGACGCAATCGAACCCGTTTTCGACAGACGTCTACTTTGCCCGCCGGCAACCGAAATCGGTGTTGTGCCTGCCGATCATGCGGCGCGCCGAGTTGATCGGGTTATTGTACCTGGAGAACAGCCTGGCCACGCATGCGTTCACGCCCGAACGCATGACCGTGCTGGAACTGCTGGCCTCGCAGGCGGCAATCTCGCTGGAGAACGCGCTGCTCTATGCCGATCTGCAGCGGGAGAATAGGGAGCGCAAGCTTGCCGAGGAGGAACTGCGCGAGCGGGAAGCTCGCATCCGGCGACTCGTCGAGTCGAACATCATCGGACTGTTCTTCTGGAACGTGACCGGTATGGCCACTGACGCGAACGACGAGTTTCTTCGGATCGTAGGCTACTCGCGACAAGATCTGCTCTCGGGCCACGTCGGATGGGCCGACATGACGCCACCGGAATATCGCGCCGTCGATGCGCACGCACTTGAAATGCTCCGGCTTGGGGAGACTTGCCAGCCCCGTGAGAAAGAATACATCCGCAAGGACGGCCGGCGCATCCCGGTTCTCGTTAACGCGGCGCTACTGGAAGGCTCGCAGGAAAACGGCGTGGCCTTCGTGCTCGACCTGACCGAACGCAAGAAGGCCGAGGCGGAGCTTGCAACCCGGCGGTTCGAGGCGAAGCGGGCGGAAGAGCAGTTGCTGGCGTTGCAGGCGGAACTCGCTCATGCAACTCGCGTGACAACCCTTGGGGAACTGAGTGCATCCATCGCCCACGAACTAGGGCAGCCGCTCGGTGCGATCGTGACCAGCGGCGAAGCCTGTCTGCGATGGCTCGGCCACAGGACACCGCAGCCGGAGGAGGTGCGGGCCTGCGTGGAGCATATGATCGCCGAAGGCAGGCGTGCGAGCGAAATTGTCCTGCGTGTCCGCTCGCTCATCAAAGGGGATGTCCCGCGGAAGACGCAACTGGAACTCAACGATGTGGTCAATGAAGTTGTGCTCATGGTTCAGCGCGAAGTCTCGAATCATCGGATTTCGTTGCGACTCAAGCTCGCCTCAGAAATGCCTCCCCTGCTCGGCGATCGGGTACAGCTTCAGCAGGTGCTCATCAATCTGGTCGTCAACGGAATCCAGGCGATGGCTGACATCGGCGACGACGCACGTGACCTACTGATCGAGTCCCGTTGGGATAACGACGGGCACGTGGTCGTCGCGGTACAGGACTCTGGCACGGGCATCGATCCAAAAAACGCGAATCGGCTGTTCGAGCCTTTCTTCACGACGAAGTCCAACGGAATGGGCATGGGATTGTCGATCTGCCGCTCGATCATCGAAGCCCACGGAGGGCGGCTGTGGGCGTCCAGCAATGCCGGGCACGGTGCGACTTTCCAGTTTAGTCTGCCTTCGATTGGCGAGACCGCGTCGTGACGGAGAGGCGGTGCCGGTTTTCGCAGAAGGGGTAGTGTGCTGAGAGATGGGCGGAAAAGCTGAGGGCAGGAAGGGGGGCGTGGTGTAAGTTGATGAATGTCCAGTTCGCCAATGTGCCCTCGGGAGGGCTTACGCCAGGGCCACAACCAAGCATAGTACGAACAGGCCGCCAGCGGAAGCGCTGGTGGCCGGCGACCTGGACCAGATGAAGGCCGTGCAGGGGGTGTCCACGCGCAAGGTGAAGGCGATTACGGAAGAGCTATGCGGTCACAGCTTCTCGGCCTCGGCAATTTCGGCGATTAACAAGGGGCTGGACGCGACGCTGGCGAAGTTCGCCCACCGGCCGCTGGAGGAAGCGTATCCGTACCTGATCGTCGACGCGCGCTACGAGAAGGTGCGTGAATCAGGGGTGATCCGCTCCCAGGCGGTACTGATGGCCATCGGCATCAACTGGGAAGGCCACTGCCAGGTGCTCGCCGTGGAACTGGCCAACCGCCAAAGCTAGGCTGGAGCGGTTGCCGGGCGGGACTTACACCCGCAGGAAAGCGCCGCCTTTGCACGGCGCACGCCATCTACGGCCGTTCGCCCGGGCTTTCGCGCGGCCATTTGAACGTCGGCCACACCCAAGGGACTTCGCGCGACACTCCTGTCCGGCGCGTCGTCGGCCTATGAAGCGGTCATCGGTCCATCGACAAGCAGCGGCCGGTATTTGCTTCGTCGCGGCAGCAAGCTCCGCGATTTCAGTGTTCGTTGTCGTTGCCGTGGTTGCGGAATTGTGCATGGACCACCTTTAGACCGAAGTTCCCCCGCTTTCTCGTAGTGATCACGCGGCCGCAAGTTCGCGTGGTTGCTGAACATTGGCGCCTTTCGGGCGCTTTTATTTGCTTCCGCGTGTAGTCACTAAATTTCTTGACATGCTGCGTTTGATTGCCTATGTTTTTCTGCATGGCATCCCGAACCGGAACCGCTCACGTCGTCACCACATCGCGCGCCTACAAGGGCAAGGTGTACTACACGCACCTGCTGCGGCGTAGCTACCGCGAGGATGGCAAGGTCAAGAACGAGACGCTGGGCAACCTGTCTCATCTGCCGGAACCGCTGATCGACATCATTCGGCGCTCGCTGCAAGGCGAGACGTTCGTGCCGCTGGGCCAGGCGTTCGAGGTCACCGGCTCACTCGCTCACGGCCATGTGTACGCCGTTGAGTTGGCGATGCAGCGCTTGGGGCTCGCAGCGCTGCTGGGTAGCACGCCCTCACGTGAGCGTGAACAGGTGCTGGCGATGGTGGCCGCGCGCATCGTGGCGCCGCGCACAAAGCTGGCCACCACGCGCTGGTGGCACACCACCACACTGGCGACAGACTTCGGCGTGGCCGACGCCAACGAGGACGACCGGTACGCGGCGATGGACTGGCTGCTCGCGCGCCAGGACATGATTCAGAAGAAGCTCGCCGCGCGGCATTTGAGCGCCGGCGGCCTGGTGCTGTACGACCTGAGTTCCAGCTACTTCGAGGGGACCACCTGCCCGCTGGCTCGGCTGGGCCACAACCGCGACGGCAAGAAGGGGTTACTGCAAGTCAACTACGGGCTGCTAACCGATGCACGCGGCTGCCCAGTGGCGGTGTCGGTGCATGAGGGCAACGTGGCTGACAGCGCCACCTTCTTGCCCGAGGTGCAGCGCCTGCGTGAGCGCTTCGGCATCGAGCGGCTGGTGATGGTGGGCGACCGCGGCATGATCGGCAACGCCTCGATCGCCCAGCTGCGCGAGATGTCGGGCGTCGATTGGATCACGGCACTGAAGAGCGCTTCGATCCGCACACCGGTTGAGCAGGGCCAACTGCAGCTGGGGCTGTTCGATGAGCGCAACCTGTTGGAGATCGCTTCGCCGCAATATCCGGGCGAGCGGCTGGTGGCTTGCCGCAATCCGCAGCTAGCGGCGCTGCGCGCGCACAAGCGCCAGGAGCTACTCAGCGCCACCGAGCGCAACCTGCAGCAGATCAAGGATCGCGTGGACGCGGGCAGGCTCAAGGGCTCCAATGCGATCGCTCTGCGCGTGGGCAAGGTGATCAACCAGTACAAGGTAGCCAAGCACTTCGAATTGGACATTGACGACGACCGCTTCACGTTCGCGCGCAAGCACGAGGCGATCGCCGCCGAGGCCGCGCTGGACGGCATCTACATCATCCGCACCTCGGTCGATGCCGCGCGCATGGAGGCGGCCGACTGCGTGCGCAACTACAAGGCGCTGGCCAACGTGGAGCGCGCGTTCCGCAGCCTGAAGACGATGGACCTGAAGGTGCGACCGATCCACCACCGCACGGCTGATCGGGTGCGTGCGCACATCCTGCTGTGGATGCTCGCGTACTACGTGGAGTGGCACATGCGCGAAGCCTGGCGTGAACTGATGTTCGCCGACACCGACCAGGCGGCCAAGGCCACGCGCGACCCGGTGGCGCCGGCGCAGCGCTCACAGCAGGCGCAGGAAAAATTGGCCAGCTGCACCGTGAACGATGGCACGCCCGCACACAGCTTCTCTACACTGATGGCTGAGCTGGGTAGCATCGTGCGCAACACCTGCCACACACCCGGAGTCGGCCCTGAGGCGCCGACATTCGACATCGTCACCACGCCCAACGCGACGCAGCGCCATGCACTCGATTTGATCAAGCAGATCCGGCCGTAGACAGAAACCGGAACCCCGAACTCACCCCAACTGCTTGTGGCACAAGGGCAAACTCGCCCCGCCGCTACTGGAACTTCGGTTTAGAGCTGATCGCGCAATTTGAAGCGCTGGATCTTACCGTTTGCCGTCTTGGGCAGATCGTCGATGAACACGATATCGCGCGGATACTTGTGTGGCGCGAGCCGTTCCTTCACAAATGCCTTCAGTTCATCGGCCAGCAGCTCGGACGCGCTGACATGCTGCTTGAGCGCGACATATGCGCGTGTCTTGACCAGGCCATCGTGATCGACCCCGACGACTGCCGCTTCGAGCACTGCGTCATGCTCGGCCAGCACCATTTCGACTTCAACCGGCGAAACATATTGCCCGCTCACCTTCAGCATGTCGTCGCTGCGGCCCGCATAGACGTAGCAGCCGTTTGGCAACCGGCAATACTTGTCGCCGCTGCGAAGCCATTCGCCGAGGAACGTTGCGCGCGACTTCTCGCGATTGCACCAGTACATCAGCGCCGCGCTCGGCCCTTTGACGTAGAGATCACCGATCTCACCGTCGGGCACCGGCTGGCCGGTTTCGTCGCGCAATTCGACCGCATAACCGGGCACCGGCGTACCGGTAGTGCCGTATTCGACGTGGCCGACACGATTCGATAAAAAGATGTGCAGCATCTCGGTCGACCCGATGCCGTCGAGGATTTCGCACCCGAAATGGGCGGTGAAGCGCTCGCCGATTTGGCGCGGCAGTGCTTCGCCGGCCGATGTGCAGATGCGCAATGCGACGTCGGCACGTGCGGGCAGCCCGGGTGAGGCCATCATGCTGGCGTATAGCGTCGGCACACCGAAGAAAATTGTCGGACGATGGCGCACCAGGCGCGCGTACACGGCGTCGGCGGTGGGGCGCTCCGCCATCAGGACCGCCGTTGCGCCGACCGACAGGGGGAATGTCAGGGCGTTGCCCAGCCCGTAGGCGAAGAAGAACTTGGCCGCGGAGAACACGACATCCTGTACGGTGATCCCGAGGATCGGCTTGGCGTACAGCTCTGCGGTCCAGTATAGATTCGCGTGCGTGTGTACGGTGCCTTTGGGCTTGCCCGTCGAGCCGGATGAGTAGAGCCAGAACGCAATGTCATCGCCACTGCTGGACACCGCGTTCTCGGCGGGCTTCGCGTGCTCGATCAGCTTGGTAAATACGCGCTCGGAGGGCAACTCCGCATCGGCGGGCTGAGATACGATCAGGATGCAGCCGTTGTGCTCGGCGTCGGTGAGGCCCTGGGCGACGGTTGGCAGCACAGCGCCGGACGCTATCACCGCGCGGGCGCGACTGTGCGTCAAGACGTGGGCATAGTCGGATGACGTCAACAGCGTATTGACCACGACCGGCACCACACCCGCATAGAGCGCACCCAGAAATGCAATCGGAAGTTCGACCGTATCCAGCATCGCCAGCAGGAGGCGCTCTTCAGGACGAATGCCGAGCGAATGCAGGGCGCTCGCAAAGCGTCGGGCACGATCTTCAAGCTGACCATAGGTGGTCACGCCGGCGTCGTCGATATAGGCCAGCTTGTCCGCCCGACTCTGATTGATGCGGAACAAGTGTGACGCGAAATTGAATTGCGCAGGCGGTGGTTCGACATTCAATGACGCCTGGTTCGCCAGCGATTCTAGCAGGGCTTCCATGTTTACCTCGAAGGATTGGGGGCGCCCTGGGTTCGATCCGCGTCGAGTTTGTCGCGGGCCGGCTCTAATCGGTCTGTGGCACCCGGTACGCCGCCTCGTGCATGGCTGATCATGATGCAACTACGGAACGCCCTTTGACGATACCAACTAGTAGCTAACGCAAAACGGACGAGCCCATTACAAGTTTGCAATGAAGTCCCTTTTCTTACTTTGGCGCCTTGCCGCCGAGTGCGCATGCGTGGCCGGCTAGTCGGCGTGCACGCACGTTGGCAGCACGCCAAAGCCGACTAACGCATGTCACGCTCAATCACGATCACGTCACCGGTAGGAAAATCTCCGTGCGGTCCAGATCATCGACGTGCGTGAGCCTGACGAGTTCGAGGGACCGCTGGGGCGTATTCCCGAAGCCATGCGCATTTCACTCGGTGAGCCGGCGGGGCGGCCCGCTGAACTCACGAAGGAACGCCCGATCGTGACGGTCTGCCGAGCCCGCGGGCGGTCGGCACAAGCGACGGTTACGCTACGGCAGTCCGGACTCGAGGGCGTCGCTAACCTCGCCGGCGGCATGCTCCGCTGGCGTTCAGAAGGCCGCGTCGAAAACGCTGGCATGTGGCCGCCTCATCGACGATGGCGAACTTCCAGCCAACCAGCCTACGTTTTGGCCGATTAGCCTGCCGATCAAAGACGCGGACCAAAGGCTCATATCGGCCGATGACCTGCCGACCGACTCGAACGGATGAATGACCGCTGCGCCCGCGGATTCAACCGGTCGATCTGCGTCGGCCATCATCCGACTGCGTGCGGCCACTTGCGGTCGTTCGAACTGGGCCCCCAGTTAAACCGTTTCGGCGGCCAGCAAACGGTGAACGAGGATGGCATGCCGATGAATTTTCCTCCGCCATGGCGAGCAACGGAAGGTTGTAGGTCTGTACTCGCCCCCGGATTTTTCGCGTTCTCGCGTGCGCGCTAATGGCCGCAGGCCACACGAAGTAGCGCCTCGACTTTCGCCAGGAAGCCCTTCATCGGAGTGTAGCTCGTATAAAGCATGTTCAAGTGGCCGTTGAGTGTCCCGATGCCGATGATCTGCTCGTCCACGACGCCCGTCAAGAAAGCGGACCCCCAGATCGATCTCAATGTGAGGTCTTTTGTTCCTCCGTCGAAGCCGATCCTTCCAATGTTCGAGATAATGGCTTCGAAGGAAAGCCCATTTGCGAGAAAGTCAAGAGTGGCCTGCACATCCATTCCCCTCACTACGGCATCGGTCATGGCCATAGCCGCACCCTGCAAGGCTTCGCGTGACTTCTGGCTGGCGAGAGCAGTTGTGAAGCGGCGCGCTGTGACCCAAAAATCGTGTAAGGCAGCCGCCTCAACGGAAAGGATCCCCGCGCCGAAATACATGGCTGAGGCCCTGCCGACTCCGGCTTCTTTTCGGCAGTCGATGTTGGAGAAGATGCGCACAGGTTTTTCCTGCCATTCAGCCGAAAGCGAGCGACCGGCGTGAAGGACCGCTGAACAGAGAGCGCCATGCACAGTTGTTCGCTCAATCCGGGCGCGCTCGGCGAGCGTGCACGTAAGATCCGCACTGAGCGCCAGGTTGCTAATTTCTGGAGGCGCCGGATCCGGTCCGCGGAAGGCTACGGGAGGACCTGCCGGCAACGTCTCCGGCAGCGGCGTGCGCAGCGGCGCGCGGGCTATTCCAAGCTGCTCCTCGAGTGCCGGAAGAAGCGGATGCCGGTCGAGCGCATCTCCCGTTAGCGCTCTGAACAAGTCGCACATGGCAGCGGACATGGACATGCCATCGGAGATAGAGTGATGCGCGCAAATTATGAAGACCGAACGGTCCGGCCGGCGAACGAGGACGCCACGCAGAAGCGGCGTCTCGTTGCCCGAGAAAGGAGTGTAGAGTTCCCGGGCCATCTCCGCCTGCCAGCTCCCGCCGGCATGCTCTTCCACGACGCGCAGTGGAATGGGCGCGTTGTCCACGCGCCGGAAGAACGGGATCCCACCCGCAATGGTGTCAATGGAGACAGAAAAAAGTGGCTGGCTTTGTTGGAGTGCGTCGAGTGCGTCTCTCCACGAGTTGATTGACGTACGCCCATCGACCTCCATCGCGTAAGCGAATCCGCGGGGACCGGATTGGCTGAAGCGCCAGTAGATTTCCTCAAAAGCACCGAGCGACCGAACGAACTCCTGTTCTCGGCCAGCTGTGTTGATCATCGCCATATCTAATCGTCGCTCTATGAAATGACTCGAAGCACTTTTGTCCTATTGGGGCATTTCTAGTTCAACTTTCCGGTCGGTTACAACCTTGACAAACTATTGCGAAACACTATGGTGACCGGGGCTTTCACTGGGTGAAGGCGCTGTCCGTGAACGTCCGCTGTCCGGAAAGCTGGGCTGTCCGTTGTGGGTCGTTGTGCCATGAACGCGTTTGTAATTTGAACGCGATGCTGTACCCGAGATGGAGGAAGGCCCTCTGATATCGGCTTGCAGGAGCAGATGTCAAACAGCCGTAAGCTGCTTCAGTCGGAAACGCTGCGGTGGTGAACGTTACGGTTAAAAGGCGTGATCAAACACGTCATGTATGGATTAGAGAGACGAACGCAAGTGAACCGCTGACGACGCATCGAAAGAGGTAGATGGCATCAAAACTGGGAGCGCCTCCCACTCCCAGGATCAGCGTGGCGGGAACCTGCTTATTGGCCATGTGGTGTCCGGTGTATAGGCGGCGTGACTCTAATCCGGGCTCGGGTCCGGAACTTGGGAACTCTTCATGTGATGCCAAGGGAAAACCTTATAAGTGGGACCCACGAAGGGGGAAAGTACCGATGCATATGAAGGGGGCGGATCATCCCGTAGTAGTGTTGAAGCTCGCGTAATGCGAGTGGAGCGAAGGGGATGACTCAGCTCAAGGAAGGCTACTGCCAACCGGGAAACTGGGATGAGCAGTTGCTTTCCGCGTCGATTTGCCATCGCGAGGTGGCAAAAGGATGGCTGGGACGAGCCGTGTAAATCGAGAGGTTTACGCACGGTTCTGTGGGCGGCTGGTGGTGAAATTCCACCGGCCGACCCGGCAGATGGCGTGAAAACACGCTGATCACCTGAACTGGATTAACTCATTCAGCGTGGGTGACCGGATGAGGGGCGATTCATAAAAGGGGAAGATCGCAAGCAGGTGACGCTGCTTCCAGAATGCCTCGATGACTTCGTTGCTGAGGACAATCCAGTCAGGATCATCGAGGTGTTCGTTGAAGAGCTTGACCTTCATCACTGGGCTTCGATGGAGCAATGCCGTCAAGTACAGGTTGCCCGTCCCATCATCCAGCAGCGCTACAGAAGATCTATATCTATGGCTATCTGAACCGGGTTCAGTCGAGCAGCCGCCGGGAACGTGAATGCCAACGCAATGTTGAATTGATGTGGCTCACCGGCCGTTTGGCGACGGAGCTTCAGTTCACGGCACAGCATCACGAGGCGGCAGCACACGTTGCGGATGCCCGGTGCCGTGTCCCGTGCCAGCGCGGTCGAGCGGATGCGCCGGGCGAAACCCGCAATTGTCGCTGCATTTCCGGCAACATCCCGGGAACGTGACAGTACCAAGCCGTTTCTCGGACGCACCCTGATTGTCGACTCGCAAGGTTGGCCGGCGGCTGGTCCTGCCAGTCCAACGGGCGAAGAGATTCTGGTGGCGTCGGTGAATCTGGCCGATGCGCGCCGGCCACCGGCAATTGAAGGCGTTCAATCACGTATTGCGGGACCGCCGTCCTGATATCTACTGAGGACGGGCGGTCAATCGTAAGCGTTCACCCCGCGCTGCGCTTATACGCCCGTATAAGCGGGGCACGCTAACGCGGCATTGGCATATCCAACCGTAGAGTAGATTCGCCCTCCGATTCGACCTAATCTTCTCTCATCGTTACACGTTCGCTGTACACCAGCCGAAAGCTCGCGGTTCGGCCCCACGACGACACCACGCTTGCGGATGCCCGCCCGGCCGATTTCCTCTTTAGCGTCTCCAAGGAATCGTCGTGTCACATGTTCTTCGTCACTGGATTCATATCGGAAGCAACTCATATGGCGAGTACACGTTCGTGCCGTGGCTTGGCAGGACCGTTTATCGCCGTACGGTCGACTTCTCCTCGGTATGTATGCAATAGTCGCAAAGTCAGAACCTGTTTGACCGCTACCGTTGTTCGACTATTGTTTCACTCTTTCCCGAAGAGGGGCACGTTCTGGAACGCTGAACACAATGCGACTTCGGACATGCTTCCTCCGGGCCTCGACGATGTATTCGACCCAGGCGAGGTCGAGCCCGCAAACGACGCTGCGAGTCTCGCTTCTCTGGCCCTGCGGCGCTCACAGCTGAATGCCGATCCCGGCGTCATATCGCGCAACACGCCGGAACGGACCGCAGATTCAAGTCGTGAGTGCTTACATGCGAGGGCGGAACGATGAAGTGGACCGCGGATACCATTGCGATCCTGCGCGATTTGCGCTCGCTGAAAGTCGTTGTAATTCATCCGCAGGATCAGGATGGCGACGAGCTTCTCGCGCAACTCCACCGCATTGGGTGCGACGTGGAGGTATGCTGGCCAACACTCGACTGCTTGCCCTTCGGAACCGGGCTCGTGCTGATGGCGATGCGCCCCGAGACCCTCTCGAACAATTTTCCGTGGCTCGGAACCGGCAAGTCGCCGCCCGTGATTCCAGTGGTGACCCACGAAAACCCGATCACCATCGACGCGGTGCTGCGCCTGAATGCGCCGGCGATGATACTGTCACCGGTCCGCTCATTCGGTTTGCTGACCGCGATTGCGGTGGCGCTGACGCAATATCAGGCATTGCGGATGCGCGATCGATACATTGAGCGGCTCGAGAAGAAGCAAGCGAAGGTTCGAGTGATCCAGAAGGCCACGCAGCTTGTAATGGAAAGGCGCGGCGTGTCGGAAGAACACGCGTATCAGTTGCTACGCTCAAAGGCGATGCTCAAGCGTGAGCAGATCGAGGTGGTGGCAAGCGAGATTGTCAAGGCACACGAAACGCTGACTCTTTAGCCCACAGGAATACTCGCGTTCATTTTGCGCATGAACGAAGCGCGCAGGCCGGCTAACGTGGCGCGTCCGGATCGATGCCAAGCTCTAAAGCCGCTTATACAAATTCCGTTCGCCCGGTCAACGGCGCGGTAGAGATAGGCCCATTTGCCGCGAATCTTCACGTAGGTCTCGTCGACCCGCCACGACTGACCGGCTGTCGTAGCCAACCGATTCCAGCGTTTGACGAACTCCGGCGTGTGGCGCTTCACCCAACGCAGGATCGTAGTGTCCCACAGGGACTTCCTTCGGGGCGTGGGCGAGGGACAGGCCGCGCTCAGCCATCATCTCGACAAAATCACGCAGACTGAGCTTTTAGCGCAGATACCAACGCCCGCAGAGGACGATGACATCGCGGTCGAAATGACGCCCGTTGAACAACCATTCGAGGCCTTTCAGCTTGCTCATTGGCTCGTGGTCGCCGAAAGCTCAAGGGTAACAGACCGACGCGCCGAAATTGCACCACAACCGTGCCGGCTTGGTGCAGATGGCCGCGGTGCATCCGCTTCGTGATAACGAAGCCGTCAATGTCGTGCACCGCGGGCAGGCGAGTGTGCACCGCGCTCGTGCGGGCGATATGAAAATGCATTGTGAGTGCTGCTAACGCCTAATGAGCCGAGCCTCGGACTCCACAAAATAGCACCTCGAATCTGCGTCCAATAGGCTAACTACACGAGTTTATTGGCTGGCGCGATCGGGTGTTGTCAACTTGCCGAGCGTGAGACGAAAAGCCGGCAGGCGTGGTGATCGCTTAGAAACCGGTCGACGGATTTTGGGCGAGTTGGTTGAATTCGCGCCAGCCAACGAACCTTGCCGCCAGCTGTTTGCGATACGGTGAAGCGCGCAGCAGATGCCACTTGAGCGTGAAATGTTGCCGGATCGGCCGTTTTGGGTCTCGAAAACCACGCATGCGACGCTCACGTTCACGCGTTGATTGGTTGGTGGCTATTCTCAGCCCGGTTGTTCAGCCGGACTGCCGTCCTTGACGAACACATGCTTCACGCTCGCAAGTTCCGGAATTTCCGCCTTTGCCGCCCGATAGCTGCGCAGCTGATCGGTGACGATTTCGCGAGGCGTCGGGCATGAACGGATCGCACACCTGAAGAAGCATTTGGTTGCGGCTTTGTCGCGCCGCATTTGTTGCAGGATGTCGAGTCCGGCGCCATGCTCGTCGACCACACGCCACAGCAGGCACGGTTCGCCACGCAGCGTGACGAACATCCCGTCGAGGTCCCACGTACTACCTGGCTTGCGTCGCGCCGCTTTTACCCGGTGAGCAAAGCCTTCACCAAACTTGTCGCATCAGCATCGGATCGTCTGGTACGTCATAGTCACACCGCGCTCGAAGAGGACCGCCGCCGGGAACCGATGACCGTGGTAAAGCGATTTTGCTTTCTTCGTCACGCCCTCTTACGTGACCGGCCGAACAACCTGACAAGCGCCGCCATGTACAGCCTCCGCTCACCTGTGAAACGCGGCTGAACCTCGCCCGGGTCGAACGGAATAAGCGCTTCGACAAACGCATCCAGGTCGCCGACTCCAGCCGCGACGGCTTGTAGTGACAGACCAGAGGACTGATAGTGCGGCTTGCTTTATCTGTAAATGCCTCTATTTTTAATAGACCATCTGCCGGACGGGGCGATGGCTCTGAGTAACCCCAGTTGATTGAGGAACGCCCATGCGTCTTCTCGGCAACTGCGCTCTTTTCTACTCCTGAGTAACGTGATGCGACTCCGACAGGAGATCATCAAATGGAAGTCAAGTCGATCGTCGCGTATCAAGGCCCCAACATTCACGCCCATTTCCCGGTCATCCGATATACCGTCGATCTGGGCGTGCTGGAGGAATGGCCGACCGGGCGGCTAGGCCAGCGATTCATAGACAGTTTGCTCGGCTGTCTGCCGGGCCTCGCACAGCATGGCTGCTCGTATCAGTCCCCAGGCGGACTCGTGCGGCGCATGACCGAAGGCGATGGCACGTGGCTTGGCCATGTCATGGAGCATGCAGCCATTGAACTGCAGAAGATGGCGGGTTCGGATGTCAGCTTCGGCAAGACGCGAGCTGCGGGCCCGCATGGCCACTACGATGTCATCTACGAATACCATGATGAAGCCGTCGGCCGGCGGGCCGGGGATCTGGCATTGGCGCTGATCGGGCAGCTCTTGCCTGCCGAGTTGAAACCGCAGACGGATGCCGAGACGCAGTTCGACTTCGAACAGAAGCGCGACGATTTTCTCCGTGATGCGCGCAGTCGCGAGGTGGGGCCGAGCACGGCGGCATTGATGAAAGCCGCGGCGGACAGGGCGATTCCATGTACGCGGATGAACGCGGACAGCCTGATACGACTTGGCTATGGG